>DATJYH010000384.1:0-3076 GCA_035499675.1 Puia sp. | reverse complement strand
ACCGGTGTTGACCAAAAGCTGCAGTGGGCGGTGCATGTTGTCATAGACGTAACTGAATACCTGTTGACGGCTGTCCCAGAGCCGGAGTGTCTTGCACATAACATCCGAAAGCATCCAGCGCTCGCCTGCGTCCATGCTGTTCTGGTAACAGATATTTCCGAGCATATCATATTCCCACGTCATCACCACATTCCCCCTTGGATCCGTGGCCGATATGGCATTTCCCTGTATATCCAGGTCAACCCTTGAATAATAGAACTCCTCCAGTACAGCTTCACCATTTCTTTGCGTCTTGTTATGTCCCACAGTAAGGAATGTGCGGGCGAGACTGTCCACAAAAGTGATGGTTGGCGTATTATAGTGAAGGGCTGACTGCTGTGCTGCCTGCTGCTGGTCAGGTCCCAAAGCCCCGCCGATCCTGTCCGTGTACCAGCTGCCATCGATGACCGTGTCGTTCTCATCATATTTATATTGGGTCCAGGCGTCAAACTCCGTTTTTGAGAAACTACCGTTGGCATGCTGAATTTTGATTACCCGTCCGGGTGCATCGTAATATAACACCGATGGATATCCGAGCAGTGTCAACTCGGCTTCGTCGTTGAATTCAAAACTGCTGTCAAAATAGGGCTCGTAGCGTTTAACCGGCCGGTCCTTTTTATTGGCATAGATGATCTTTCCCCGGCCGACCCATCTGAGGGCTGGGGAGGTGTCGGCTTCCTGGATCCTTCCGAAGCTGTCCAGTACGAGTTTGCCTCCGGCGTCCCGCAAGGGTGCTGGTCCTGGTTCCGCCTGTACCTTGGTCAGGATCTCATGCCCCGAGCCGTCACTGTAGCTATAGCTCTGCAACCACGCAGGGTTGGGGTTTGTCACAGGTGCTGCATCCGCAGTTTTCCCAAACAGGTTTCCGAGCCATGCCATAAGGCCGCCCGGTGGATCGGCAGGCTGCGGTTCGACGAAGTAATGGGATTGGCGGGCACTTAATTTTACCAGGTCAGGTAGTTTATTGTTTGTCTGGTACCTGAAATCATATTCAAACATGGTGGTTGGCTGGTCATTGGTGGAGAGTTCCAGGCTGCTGGTGTCGATGGGATCACCCCTGGATTCGCTTTCTTTTCCCATGATAAAGGTCCTGATCACACGGCCCAGTGCGTCGAACCTGACCGCCGTCCGGTTGTTATTGGCGTCTCTGATGATATACGCCGCGGGTATGCGGTAGTTGAAGGCGTCTACGTTAAGTTCGTTTTGAAGCGGGTCGATACGGCGGCTGATCAGCAATTTGTATACGTCATAAAAGATCTTCGTGAGGTTACCGAAATTATCCTCAAAAGCCACCGGCATATAAAAGTTCGATTTGGCAAAATTCACATCGGCCATGGTGGCCGGAGGAATGGAAGTTATGTTTGGATTGGCAGTCAGGTCAGGATGGAACCAGGTTTTTCCGGACCTTATCCAGTAGTTCGTATCCCCTTCGGAGCGAACATAAAGAGCTTTATTACGCAAGAGGTTATCGTCGACCTTGCCGCCATATATGTTCTGGATCAGGGTTGGTGTAAATGCCAGCAGGTAGTTTTCAAAAGGGAGCGCCAGGCTTTCCATCGTACCAAATGGGGCGCTACCCGTCAGGTCATTTTTCTGAAAATATGTCCTGGCGTGATTGATCTTTCTTTTTTCTCCCGGTGATGTAGCCTGCTCGTAGAGTTTCACGGTTGCGCCGGCAAAATATCCGGCAATTTCTGCGGGCCTGTAGAACTGGTTTGCCGCCGGGGTGGCGTTAAGTTCCCATCCCTGGGTTTCACAGGGCAGCGGGAGCCGGTAGCTGGCATCTGTATCGATGAGGGTTGTGAAGCGGTTTAAAGCGTATGTGATATACTGCGCAGTTTGTTTTGCGCGATCTGCGTCGGTGGGAAGCGTAGGATCTGTTTTTTGTCTTCCATAAACGATGGAGGATGATTCGAGGATATTGCCAAAGGAGTCGATCGATACATTTATTGAATGGGCGATTCGGGGGTCGAGGGGGTTTCTTTCAAAATTAAATGCGAGATTTTCTTTTTCATGGCTAAAGAATGAAGCGTAAGGTTGCCCCGCCATAGGCTGCAGGAGTTGGACCTCATAGTTGGACTGTGAAACGGTATATGGATGTATTCGGACAGCCGATACACCTTCGTCGCTGTAGGTTTCCTGTCTTAGAGGAAGCCCCTTGAGTGAGCGGCAGAATTGGTAGTATTCCTCGCCGCTGAGTCCCGTCGGCGCCGGGTTTTCAGGCAGGGTGTAATTCTGCAGAGCGGCGATGATGGAGGGATCAGCGATCTGCCCACTTTTTACCTGCGCTGTGGGATAGTATTCATCTTGCAGGAAATGGAACATCCTGTCAAGGTGGAAGTATGCGCCGGTATGGAACCATGTCTTTGTGAATACAGCCGGCTGGTAGAGGTCCTTTTCAACTGTATTCTGTGCTCCCGATAATTGTGTTTGTTCGATAAAATTGGTATAGGTCTCCGTATCCCGCTGTTCGACCATCGCAAATCCCCTGAATTCGCGTTCACGGGCGTCATAATATCCGTGATGATAGCTGTATTCGTTGGCAAATCTTGTCTGGGAGACTTTGTCTTCCACGATCAACTTGCTCACGCACTGAACCGGGAAAGGTAGTTTGGTAACCCACTTTTTTCCCATTTTCTTATCATCAAGATAATAGGCAGTGGAAGACCGGAAGACCAGTGTTACCTCCTTACCCCGGTTATTTTTATAGGAGGAAAGGATATGGGGTTTGATCCCGTTCATCATATCGATATAGCGCAGCGGTGCAGTACGATTGCCGGGCAGCATCGACGACCATACAATACAGGAAGTGCCTGATCCCAGGAGGTCTACAAAGGAAAGATTGGCTGAGTTGCTGAGTTCGGGAAAGGGATTGAAAAATTCAAAAGGGTCGGCCAGGCTGTTACCACTTTGGTTGAACCAAACCTGGAAGCGGTTATTACCGGTGTATACGATATCAGTGGTTCCCGATCCGTCAATATCGGTTAAAAAAATATTCTGAAGGTTAAATGAATCGGGAGCGTCAAAACAACCGTTC
>DATJYH010000383.1:0-4237 GCA_035499675.1 Puia sp. | reverse complement strand
GCCGCACGCAGGCGTTTACGATCCATTGCGCCTTTTTACCTTTTGCGAGGTTGGCAAACACCAACAAGTTAAGAATTCCGGTTTTGTCGGCACCGGGTCCATAGAAATCAGCCGCCCGGGCAATGCTTGCCGTGATATTCCCCTTTCTGACCTCACTCATCACACGGGTTGCCAGCCTGGCCCGCAGGTCGCCTTTTTTGCTGCAGGGTTCATAAGCTGTCTCTTCGGTCATCGGGCCGTTCACCTTCCCATACATGTACACGTTATCAAAAAAAATCAGTTTTGCCTGTTTTTCACCGCATGCCCTCAATACATGATCCATGATGACCGGCCATTGCGCCCGCCATACGCGAAAATCATATTTCAACCCGACGCAGAGGTACACAACAGATTCCCGCTCAATAGCCTCCCTGGTTTGCGCAAGGTCCATCAAATCGGCCGGAAAAATATCTGCTCCTGGCACAAGTTTGGGTTGACGTGCCACCAACCTGACGGATTCTCCATGACCGATCAGTTCCTTTGCAAGGCCATTGGCAATGGCACCGCCAGCGCCAAGAATAATATGTAAGGGCATTTGCCGGGTTTTAGCTTTCAAAAATAACGGTGAAAAATGAATCCCGCCAGCATTATTTCTCCACGATGGAGCCGCCGGCATAATTTAACAATGCCTACCGGTTCGCTCATTCTTTTCTTTGACGAAATGAATAACTTCGTAACCGGCGTTTTAAACCGGATTTTTTCGAGGATTTGCCAGTCATAACGTCCATGCACCGACCCCGTAAAAATGGATCAGTAAAAATAGTGGCTTAAACAAACGTTTGATTTTTTTTCAGGTTTAGCCATTAATTTTGCATTTCTTTTAAAGTCAGGTACAACTGTTTTACCGACAAGCTTGCCAGTTTCGATCGTCACCCTGGGCGCCCATTTCTTTACCGGACCTGTTTGCTATCAAACTTATTAAACGTTGTATGCGTGTTATGAGAAAATATATGTATATCCCGTGGATGGTTTTTGTCTGTCTCTTAAGCCTTGCGGGCTATGGACAAAGGCAGGGGGATTCATTGCTGCAGGACGCGACCTTGCAAAACTGCGTTCAATACGCCTTGCAACACCAACCGCTGATCCAGCAGTCGTACCTCGATGAGACCATCACGGAAAGACAGATCAAGGACAAGCTTTCAGAGTGGTACCCACAGATCGGCCTTAGCTTAAATGCGATTCATTATTTTCAGCTGCCTGTCTTTATTTTCCAGGGCACGGCTACTCCGTCCGGCGTGTACAATACCCACTACGGATCGCTGACCCTGAACCAGAATATATTTGACCGGGATGTGCTGCTGGCCAGCCGATCTAAAAAGGATGTGCTGCTCCAGTCCAAACAAAATACTACCAGCAACAAAATTGATATTACTGTCAATGTCAGCAAGGCCTATTATGATATACTGCTGACACAGAAACAAATCGAGTTGCTGGATGAAGACATCGTCCGCCTCGCGCGCAGCCTCAAGGATTCCTATAACCAGTACCAGGGAGGCATTGTAGACAAGACAGACTATAAACGAGCCACCATCGCACTGAATAATTCAAAAGCGGAGCGTAAAACCTATGAAGAATTGCTGAAATCAAAATGGATATATCTCCGGCAACTCATGAATTATCCTGCCACGGGACCTTTGGAACTGAAATACGATTCCATGCAAATGGAACATGAGATCCTGATGGACACCACCCAGAATGCCAATGTTGAGAACAGGATCGAATTTCAGCAGCTTAAAACACAACAGCGGCTCATGGTGGACAATCTCAAATATTACAAATGGGCTTATATACCCTCCTTGGCATTGGTGGGCAATTACAGCATAAACTTCTACAACAACAACCTGACCGATCTCTATGCAAAAGATTTTCCAAGTTCTTACCTGGGCCTGGCACTGAATGTACCTATATTCCAGGGAACAAAAAGAACACAGGAAATAAAAATTGCACAACTGCAACTACAGCGACTGGACTACGACCTGGTTACCCTGAAAAACGCAGTCAACTCACAATATGCGCAGGCACTTGCCGTGTACAAAGGCAACCTGAATGACTACTATATACTGAGGGATAATCTTGAACTGGCACGTGATGTATACAATACCATTCAATTGCAATACAAGTCGGGTGTGAAGACTTATCTCGACCTGATCACCGCGGAAACCGATATCAGGTCCGCGCAAGTCAACTATGCCAATGCGCTGTTCCAGGTATTGAGCAGCAAACTGGATGTTCAAAAAGCCCTGGGGAGCATAACTTATTAATTCATGAATCAATTCAACCGATATATGGGAAATAAATTACTGCCAAGAAGCTTTGCCGTGTTCGCTGCTGTTTTGCTGGCCTCCTGCGCCGCAAAAAATCCCACGCAGGGCCCGCCACCTCCCGTTGCCGTAAATGTGACCCCGGTACAGGAAGGCAAAGCGGTATACTTTGATCAATATCCCGCCACTGTTACACCCCTGAACCAGGTGGATATCCGTCCGCAGGTGGTTGGTTATATCAATGGCATCTTTTTTAAGGATGGCCAGCATGTGAACAAAGGCGAGAAATTATACAGCATCGACCAGCAACAGTATGAGGGCGCTTACCAGCAGGCACAGGCCAACCTGAACGTGGCCAAGGCAAATCTCGCCAAGGCACAGCAGGATGCGGACAGGTATACCGAACTCTCTAAGCAGGATGCCATTGCACGGCAAACACTGGATCACGCGATCGCGGACCTGGATGCTGCTAAAATGCAGGTGGAAGCTGCAAAAGCGAACGTCACCGCCGTACAGACGAGTCTTCGTTATTCCACGATCTACGCACCTTTTTCCGGCACCATCGGCATTTCACAGGTGAAACTGGGCGCAGCTGTTTCCCCGGGTCAGACATTGCTGAACACACTTTCCTCAGATGACCCCATGGCGGTTGACATCGCCATCGACCAGGTGGAGATTCCGCGCTTTGCGGCTTACCTGCAAAATAATTCGGTCCAGAGAGATTCAATATTTACGCTGGCACTGCCGGACGGTTCTATCTACACTCAACCGGGGCAGTTGTATTTGCTGGACAGGACAGTTGATCCGCAAACTGGAACCATCAAAGCCAGGCTGGTTTTTTCCAATGCAAAAAACATGCTTAAACCAGGTATAACGGCCAACATCAGGGTAAAAAACAATTCTGGCAGCAATAGTCTCCTGGTCCCCTACAAGGCGGTGGTGGAGCAATTGGGTGAATATTTTGTATTTGTGGTAAACAACGACAAAGCCCTGCAGCGAAAAGTATTGCTCGGCAACCGCATCAACGACAAAATAATTGTCAGGAGTGGCCTCAATGCCGGCGATATAGTGGTAACCGAAGGTGTTCAGAAACTCCGGGACAGTACGGCCGTGCAGGTAGGGAAACCTAAGGTGCCGGCAGCAAAATAAATTCAGCAGGAATAGATGCAACCCGGAACACGGGGAAGGCTGGTTCAATTTATAACAAGAGCATTTATTATGAATTCATCAAACATATTTCTCAGGAGACCCGTTACCGCCATCGTGATTTCCATCGTGATTGTATTGTGTGGTACATTGGCGATACTGAACATGCCGGTTAGTCAATACCCTGATATCACCCCTCCCACGGTGCAGATCACGAGCAGTTTCCCCGGGGCGGATGCACAAACTGTGGAGCAAACAACTACCACTGCTATTGAAACCCAGGTGAATGGTGTACCAGGCATGGCCTATATGCAAAGCAACAGCGCCAACAACGGAATTTCCACCATCACCGCAACGTTGAATGTGGGTGTCAACCCCGATATTGTTGCGTTGGATATTCAAAACAGGGTGGGTATTGCAACACCGGCATTGCCGAGCCAGGTACAACGTTTGGGCATCACCACGTTGAAAAGAAACCCAAGCATTCTGATGCTGGTGGCCATTTATTCTCCCAGGGGCACGCACAGCATTCCTTTTGTAGACAACTATGCCAACATCTATGTCAGGGACCAATTGTTGCGTGTACCTGGCGTCGGTGATGTTTTCAGCCGTGCAGACAATTTCAGCATGCGGGTCTGGTTAAAGACTGATAAACTGGCTCAACTGGGATTGACTGTAAATGATGTGCAAAACGCCATTAATGAACAAAACCTCCAGGTTGCTGCAGGTTCTGTAGCGTCACCTCCGCAAAGTTCCTCCGCTGCATTCGAATTTACGGTATTCACCAACAG
>DATJYH010000382.1:0-4372 GCA_035499675.1 Puia sp. | reverse complement strand
CCCGGTTATAGGCCTTATGGGTTTTACGGTTCAGCGTGAGAATCATGGCAACGGCATGTTCGGCTACAGCATGGGGAGAGTAGGCAGGTACCCTGACCACTTTTATGTTGAACCTTGCGGCTGCTTCCAGGTCGATGTTGTTAAATCCGGCACAACGAAAAGCAATGATCTTAATGCCATGACCCGAAAGGCGACGCAACGTTTCGGCATCGATGCGGTCGTTGACAAAAGCACAAACTGCGGTGGCCTCCTGGGCCAGGATGGCGGTATCCTTGTTTAGGGGGTCTTCAAAATAGGAAAGCTCGTAGCGCCCCCCGGGATTGAACCTGTCCAGGAATTCACGATCATAAGATTTGGTGCTGAAGACTGCGATTTTCATGTTGGGCTGATTGTAAGATTCGCTGTTCAACGGCCCTTGCAACTATTGCAGGTATAAAAATAAACACTAAATTTTGTTTGTGGAAATTCACGGGTATCACGCACATAACGGAAAACATTCATGTATGGATCCATGCCCGTTCTTGCACGAGCGGGCAAAATTGCAGAAATTCGTTTAAATAATTTATCCGCCTTCCCGGTCAACAACATTTGTGGCCATATGGATCATGGTTCTTAAAAATCCCAAGTATGAAAAAATTGCTGTGTATTGGCCTGCTGTTTTGTCTATCGCTGTCATCCTGGTCGCAAAAAAAACCGCTTGATCATACTGTTTACGACGGCTGGCAATCCATCGGGGAGAGAGTGATCAGCGACAACGGCCGCTACGTTGTATACACGGTAAACCTGCAGGAAGGCGATGGATGGCTGGTCATCAGGAGCGCAGATACAGCTTATAAAAGAGAAATACCCAGGGGCTATCATCCCACGATTACGAATGATAACCGCTTTGTAATTTGCCTCATCAAACCCTTGTTTAAAGACACCCGGGAAGCGAAGATCAGGAAAAAGAAGCCGGAGGAAATGCCAAAGGATAGCCTGGCCCTGATAGACCTCACAAGGGATACCATGTTCAAGGTGGCCAATATTAAATCATATAAGACGCCGGAAAAGGGTTCGGGTTGGCTGGCATATCTCGCGGAGAAGACAACTCCTCCATCGGCGAAGTCAAAACCTGATTCTATTGGCCAGTTGAACAATGTAGCGCGACTGGCAGATAGCCTCGCTCATGCAGCGGACAGTTTGCGGAATAAAATCGAAGAGGCCAAAACAAAGGGACTGCAGGTACTGCAGCCGCCAAAAAAAGACAATAAGAAGCCGGTCGAGGAGACCGTGGAGGAGGGAACGGTTCTGACATTGAAGGACCTCCATAACGGCGAAACGCGGAATTTTAATCTCGTCAACGACTACGCATTCAGCAAGAAAGGGAACCGCCTGGTGATCGGGACTACAAGGAAGAACAACGATACCACAAGCAGGGCTTATGTATTATGGTTGGATCCTGCACAGCATGCGCCCGATACGGTAATGCGAAACCCGCATGCAGCCAGGAATTTTGCGATGGACGAGGAAGCGAAACAACTTGCCTTTGTGGCTGAACGTGACAGTGCCGCAAAATCCCTGCAAAAATTTTACAGGCTTTGGTATTATACAGCGGGCATGGACAGTGCACGGATGATTGCAGACAGGAATACTGCGGGGGTATCAAAGGGATTTACCGTCAGTGAATATTTTAATCTTTATTTCAGCAAGAGCGGAAAAAGATTGTTTTTAGGGCTGGCGCCGATCCGGCCGATTAAGGATACGACGGTGCCGGATTTTGAAAAAGCGGGCCTGGATATCTGGAACTACAAAGATGATGACCTGCAACCCGTGCAGTTGAAAAACCTGGACCGGGATCTGAAAAAAAGTTATCTCGCATTGTGGGAACCAGCCAATAACCGGGTGCTGGCGCTGGGCGATGAAAAATTCCCCGATATACTGGTAACCCGCGAGGGAGATGGAGATGTCTTTTATGCCGGTACGGACTACGGGCGACGGGTGGCGCGTCAATGGCAGGGCTATACTATCAGTGATATATATGCGATAAATGCTTATACAGGTGAGAAAAAGATGGTGCTGAAGGGTTTCAAAGGCAGCCTGTATCCTTCCTATACCGGGCGTTACCTGCTCCTCTACAGCGACCGGCAGAAAAGCTATTCCGTTTTTAACAGTGGCAGCGGTACGCTGAACCGGGTGGCTGCGGATGCCGGCGTTCCGTTTTACGATGAAGAGAACGATGTGCCCGATGATCCGGCTCCGTACGGCATTGCCGGCTGGGAAAAGGATGATAAACATGTGTATATCTACGACAGGTATGCGATCTGGAGGATAGATCCGGAGATAAAAGAAAAATCGATACCGTTGTATACGCCCTTTGCACGCATGAGCCGGATCTCCTACCGGTATATCAGGCAGGAACATGATGAGTTCTATATCGATACAGCCCGACGGGCAGTTTTCAGGATCTTTTACGAGAAATCCAAACAAAGTGCTTATATGCGCGGAACCTTTTCGGTATTGCACCAGGCCGGCTTCATCGCTGGAGTGGGGCCTTATGCCTGCAACGGAATGATAAAGGCAGACAGCGCAGAGGCCTATTTGTATACCCGTGAAAATTTTTCGTCCTCACCCGATTTGTACATCGCTACCGATACGTCCCGGCTGCTTCAACAAGGCGAAAAAACGACCTCTTCTTCTTTGCACCCGGGTGGCCTGTCCTCCATACAGCTTTCGAGAATCAACCCCCAGCAATCGGCCTACCTGTGGGGAAGCGCTGAATTGTTTACCTGGAAAGCCTACACGGGAAAATTAACAGAAGCCGTGTTGTATAAGCCTGCGCAATTTGATTCTGCCAAAAAATATCCCATGATCGTTTATTACTATGAACGAAACAATAATACGCTGTACAATTATCAGGCGCCCTCGCCGACGCCTTCCAGGCTGAACATTTCATTTTTTGTGAGCCGTGGGTATGTGGTCTTCGTCCCGGATATCTGGTACATCAACGGGTACCCTGGAAAAAGTGCCTTTGACTATATTGTCAGTGGCACCCGGGCGTTGATTAAGAAGGGATTTATTGACAGTACAAAAATCGGGTTACAGGGACAGAGTTGGGGCGGCTACCAGACTGCCTATGTGATTACCCAGACACATTTGTTTGCGGCTGCCTGGGCCGGTGCGCCGGTTGTAAACATGTACAGCGCCTATGGAGGCATACGATGGGAGAGCGGGCTCAACCGGCAGTTCCAATATGAAAAAACGCAAAGCCGTATCGGTGCCAGCATCTGGGAACGACCGGACCTGTACCGGGAAAATTCTCCGTTGTTCTATCTGCCCAATGTCCAGACGCCGCTCGTAATCATGAGCAATGACGCGGATGGCGCTGTTCCCTGGTACCAGGGCATTGAATTTTTTACGGCCATGCGAAGACTGAACAAAAAAATCTGGTTGCTGGAATATAACGGCGAGGCACATAACCTGGTGGAAAGAAGGAACAGAAAGGATATTCAAATCCGGGAGCAGCAGTTTTTTGACTGGCTGCTGAAAGGAGCGACGCCGCCAAAATGGATCACAGATGGCGTGCCCGCCACGCTGAAGGGAATCGATTGGGGACTGAAAACAGACCAAAAAGACGACGTGAAATGATTTGAAAAAATAAAATGGGTGTTATGGATCTTGATGATGTAAGTGGCATGCCTGAATGGGAGGATGACCGGTTCAGGATGCAGGATGCAGACAGCGGAGAGACCTGGAAACAGGATGCCAAATATGCAAAGGCGGCTAGGCTGTACAACCAATGGAAGTCGGTGCTGCTGCTGTTGCTGGGTCTCTACGACAGCCTGCAGGAGGACGAGGCGTTGCCAGACAAGGATTTTATTGAAAGCGAAAAAGCCGCCATGCTGGAAGATGCTTACCTGGTGGGAGCCAAGATAAGAGGCGCAGAAGGCGGCGACCAGTATGTGCTCAGAATGGAGAATGCTGCCATGATCCGGAAGTCGGCTCAGACAGTGTACATACATGTATCCTCCCTGGCTGTATTGGGGCTTGCTGAAGAAGCCCACATAGAGGCGGTACGCGCTGAAATTGAAAAATTCCGGGCTTATTTCAAGGATTGGGTGGCTTCTTTTGAAAGAGATGAATTTGAAGACGAGTGGGGGCTGTTTTTGTAAGCGTCTTTAATGTCCCTGTCAGATGTATCAGCGTGCGTGCCCGAAAACAAATAGCCGGCAACTACTCATCGCCGGCTACTAAGGATACTGGAGAAAACCAGAACTTGTAAGAATCCAATAAGCGTAGGCAGGGAGTGATTAATAAAATCGTTTCTAGGGTACCTAAAATAGGGAACGGATCAGGTTTACTTAACCTTCGGATATTCGGATTTTACCAATTTCCC
>DATJYH010000381.1:0-2858 GCA_035499675.1 Puia sp. | reverse complement strand
AAAACCTAACACCTTGGTTTAACCGTTGGAACTATCCTTCGCTGAGTGGCATCAACTCCTATATCAATGGTTCCGGGGCACTGGCCAATTCAGGAACAAGTATGATGACCAGGGATGTGGCCAACGGCCGCCCCTATATTCGTATCAGGCCTAACAGTTACGTATGGCCGAGCGGAACCAATGCCGGGAAAAGTTACCTTTTTGATGAGGCATTTTCTGATCGTGTGAATGATTCGAGGTACGATAAAACCTTCCAGACGGTATGGATCGCCAATACCGCCAATGTGTCGACCACTCCTACTTCGGCCAACAACTCACGCGGAATCGGTTATACGATGACGGTAGGCACGGATACCGCGGTGTGGATGCCAGACCATGAAATAACCGGTGCCCCGCAGTTCAACGGGGTTACCCCCTTCAAAGGCATCATCATTCCCCCGAGCCTCTGGACCAACAGTTATTACCCGGCGGTGAAAAAATTTGATGATCCAAGCAGGACCGGTGTAAACGACCCTTCCACGCGGCCCGTGGTCATCTTCAGATTTTCAGATGTTTACCTTGTTGCTGCGGAAGCTGCCTTTATGGCCAGCGATGCCACGGATGCCGCGGCTATGATCAACGTTGTCAGGCAACGGGCTGCTTACAGAAGTACGAATACACAAGCGCAGAACGATTCAGCAGTAGCAGCCATGACCATTCAACCCTCGGACGTGACCCTGGACTTTATACTGGATGAACGCACCCGCGAATTTTATGGCGAATGGCAAAGGTGGTGGGACCTGGCAAGGACCCAGTCCCTTGTTCGCAGGGTAACATTATGGAATCCCGAAGCAGCGCCCTATATCCAGCCTTTTCATGTGTTGAGGCCGGTCCCGCAGCAGGAAATTGACCTGGTTACTCAGGGACCCCCCTTTCCTCAAAACCCCGGGTATTAAACAGCGTTTTTCAAATGGCATAAGCACTCATACGGAGGGATGATATCGATTCATCCTTCCGTTTTCTTATTTTCTACCTTTAACCATCTTCGGGTTTAAAAATTCCAACTATGCATTTTCTCGGTATCATCGACTGGATTTTTGTGGGACTCTATCTTGCTGTCATCGCGGGCATCTCCATCTGGTCCATACGTCGCAAAAAAGATTCTCCGCAGGACTATTTCCTGGCCAACCGGAACCTGGGCTGGTTTGTGATCGGGGCCTCGATACTGGCATCCAATGTGGGCTCAGAGCATGTGGTTGGCCTCGCCGGAACCGCCGCGCAATCGGGCCTACCCATGGGACACTACGAACTCCATTCATGGATCATCCTGGTGCTGGGCTGGGTGTTTGTTCCTTTTTACATGCGCAGCATGGTGTATACCATGCCGGAATTCCTGGAGAAAAGATACAATTCGCAGTCAAGGATGCTCCTTTCAGTGATCCAGCTCCTGAGTTATATCATTGCTAAAGTTTCGGTAACAATCTATGCCGGAGCCCTGGTGGTGACCTCTTTCCTCGGCGTGGATTTCTGGACGGGTGCCATTGTGCTGGTGATCATAACGGGGATCTATACCGTATTAGGCGGCCTGCACGCGGTGATGTATACGGAAACCCTGCAGGCCATCATCCTCATCGCCGGATCGTTTACCCTGATGCTCGTTGGGTTGCACCGTGTTGGCGGATGGCAATCGTTGCTGTCGTCGCTCCCAAAAGAAAAGCTCAATATGTTCCCGCCATTGTCTGATCCCGATTTTCCCTGGGCGGGGATCCTTTTTGCTTCTCCCATTGTGGGTCTATGGTATTGGTGTACCGACCAGCACATTGTGCAACGCTGCCTGGCGGGGCGCGATGAACGACAGGCCAGGCGGGGGACCATCTTCGCGGCTTACCTGAAATTATTTCCCTTTTTTATTTTTATGATCCCCGGCCTGATTGCCTCTGTGTTGTCATCGCAGGGTAAACTATACCTGCCCAATGGTGACCAGGCATTTCCAACCCTGGTGAAGGAACTGATGCCGGTAGGTCTGCGCGGACTATTGGCCGGCGGACTGCTGGCGGCATTGATGAGTTCCCTGGCCGCTGTGTACAATGCCTGTTCCACGCTGTTCACGATGGACATTTATAAAAAATTCAAACCACAGGCGGGCAACAGGGAATTGGTGCGGATCGGGCGCATAGCCACCGGCGTTGCCGTTATACTCGGCATGATCTGGATACCGATCATGAAGGGCATTTCCGGTGTTTTGTATCAGTACCTGCAAAGTGTACAGTCCTACCTGGCCCCTCCCATTGCGGCGGTTTTTTTGCTGGGCGTCTTTTCCAAGCGCATCAACGCCAAAGGTGCGTACAGTGCCATGGTAGCAGGATTTGTATTGGGCATGATCCGTATTGTCCTGGAGCTCAATAAAAGCAGCCTTCATGGATTTCTATTCGATTTTGCCACGCTGAACTTTCTGTATTTCTGCATCCTGTTATTCCTGATCTCGATATTGATCCTGGTGGTAGTAAGCCTGCTCACGGAGAAACCCTCCGAGCAACAACTGAAAGGGCTTACGTTTGCTACCACGGTGGCAGCGGACAAAGCCGCATCACGCGCCAGCTGGACGAGAACCGATGTGATACTGTCGCTGATCGTGCTGGTTATTATTGCATTTATTTTGTTTTACTTTTCACCAGCAGGAGTGGGGAGTTGATAGCCTGGAGTCGGGAGTGGCGTGATGCCCACCTACTCTGCCTGAGGCGGATTTGGAGGGCAATGCGAGACGCCTGTGGCATCGGCCATCGCCGTGATAGTTAAGAATTACAAACCTGAAATCATCAGCCATGCTTCATAAAAACCTTTCATGCCTTGCCTTCATCTGCCTTACCTGTGCTGTATTG
>DATJYH010000380.1:0-5577 GCA_035499675.1 Puia sp. | reverse complement strand
CGTGCTGGAGTTTGTGAACAGGCATTAACCTTAAACCTTATTTAAACAACAAATATGAAAATTGCAGTGGTTGGTACCGGATATGTAGGACTGGTGACCGGTACCTGTTTCGCGGAAACGGGAAATGATGTTTCCTGTGTTGACATAGACGCAACAAAAGTGCAAAAATTATCGGATGGCCAGATTACCATCTATGAGCCAGGTCTCAATAAACTTTTTCTCCGTAATCTGAAAGAAGAGCGCCTCAAATTCACGACCAGCCTTCAGGAAGGTATTAAAGACGCCGAGTTGGTTTTCCTGGCGCTGCCCACACCTCCCGGGGCCGACGGGGCTGCCGATCTGAAATATGTGCTGGGCGTAGCGGAAGAACTGGGCAGGATCATGAAAGGGTACAAAGTCATTGTGGATAAGAGCACCGTTCCGGTGGGAACGGCTGAAAAAGTGCACGCAGCAATAGCCAGGAATTATAGGGGAGAATTTGACGTTGTGTCCAACCCGGAGTTCCTGCGGGAAGGTGTGGCGGTGGATGATTTCATGAAACCCGACCGGGTCATCATCGGGACCTCTTCCGACCGTGCAAAAAAAGTAATGGAGGAATTGTACAATCCGTTCGTACGGCAGGGTAACCCGATCATATTTATGGATGAACGTTCTGCAGAACTGACAAAATATGCGGCCAACTCTTTCCTGGCGGCCAAGATCACTTTTATGAATGAAGTGGCCCAGCTCTGCGAACGCGTGGGAGCGGATGTGGATATGGTACGCCGCGGCCTTGGCAGCGATGAACGCATCGGTAAAAGATTTCTTTTCCCCGGCATCGGCTATGGGGGCAGTTGTTTTCCCAAGGACGTTCAGGCACTGGTACAATCGTCCGTAGAAGCCGGCTATGATTTTAAAATATTACAGGCAGTCATGGAGGTGAATGAAAAACAAAAACTGCATCTCATTCCTAAAATCAAAAAATATTTTTCCAACTCGTTGAAGGGTAAACATTTCGCCTTGTGGGGGCTCGCGTTCAAACCCAATACGGATGATATCCGGGAGGCGCCTGCGCTCTTTATCATCGATGCCCTGTTAAAGGAAGGCGCGCAACTGTCGGTGTTCGATCCCGAAGCGATGAACAACGTGAAGGCCCTGATCGGGGATAAAATTAACTACGGCGAGAACCAGTATGATGTGCTGAAAGATGCGGATGCTCTCATCATCGCTACCGAGTGGAATGAGTTCCGTACACCGAATTTTCTCAAGATAGTAACCTCATTGAAAAATAAAGTGATTTTCGACGGAAGGAATCTTTTCGACATCAATGCCATCCGGGAACTCGGATTTTATTATGAGAGCGTCGGACGCGCCGCGGCCATTCCGGTAAACACTAATTATCATAAAAAAAATGCCTAACAGAGAGCGTGTACTGATTACCGGGGCGGCCGGTTTTCTGGGATCCCATTTATGCGACCGGTTTATAAAGGAAGGGTTTGACGTGGTGGGCATGGATAATCTCATTACCGGCGATCTGAAAAACATCGCACACCTGTTCAAACTGGAGCAGTTTGAATTCTACCATCACGATGTCAGCAAGTACATATATATCCCCGGCGAGCTGCGATACATCCTTCACTTTGCGTCACCGGCCAGCCCGATCGATTACCTGAAAATACCCATACAAACCCTGAAAGTGGGTTCCCTTGGCACACACAATTGCCTGGGGCTGGCCAAGGCCAAAAAGGCAAGAATACTGGTAGCCTCCACTTCGGAAATTTATGGCGATCCCCTGGTGCATCCTCAAAACGAAGAATACTGGGGCAATGTGAATCCCGTAGGCCCCCGCGGTGTATACGACGAAGCCAAGCGATTCCAGGAAGCCATCACCATGGCCTATCATAACTTTCACCAGGTGGAGACCCGCATCGTGCGTATATTCAATACCTATGGTCCGCGTATGCGGCTCAATGACGGACGTGCACTCCCTGCGTTTATCGGCCAGGCATTGAGAGGGGAGGACCTTACGGTTTTTGGAGATGGTAGCCAGACCCGTTCCTTTTGCTATGTGGATGACCTGGTGGAGGGAATTTACCGTTTGCTGATGAGCGACTATCCATTGCCGGTAAATATCGGAAACCCTTCCGAGATTACCCTGAAGGAATTTGCAGAAGAAGTGATAGCGCTGACGGGGACCGGTAGGAAAATAATTTATAAAAGCCTGCCGGTGGATGATCCCAGGCAGCGTCAACCGGATATTACACGGGCCCGGAATCTCCTGCAATGGGAGCCAAAAATAAGCCGGAAAGAAGGGTTGAAAATAACTTATGAGTATTTCCGGTCATTGCCCCCGGAAGAGTGGTATAAGCAGCCAAAGGAATTTGAGAGCAGGAAATAGCAGGACAATCCTGCATTTTGTCATTTTATTTGCAAATGGATGGATATGTTTGATCAGTTGATTGATAAAAAAGAAAGTTTGGCCGTGGTAGGACTGGGATATGTGGGTCTTCCCATCGCCCTTGAGTTTGCCAGGAAAATCTCCGTAATCGGGTTCGATATCAACAAAAAACGTATCGACATGATGAAAAATGGCGTGGACCCGAGCAAAGAAGTTCCGCCCGGCGACTTTCATAACAGGGACATTGTTTTTACCGATGACCCGGCTGTGCTGCGGAAAGCCAGGTTTTTTATTATAGCGGTCCCGACACCGGTGGACAAATACAATGTACCTGACCTGAAACCGTTGATCGGAGCCTCTGAAGTGGTTGGCAAGGCGTTGAAGAAGGGCGACTACGTTGTATATGAATCCACTACCTATCCGGGCTGTACGGAGGAAGACTGTCTTCCGGTACTGGAAAAGATTTCGGGCCTGACCATGGGAAAGGATTTTAAACTCGGCTATTCTCCGGAACGGATCAATCCCGGCGATAAAAAAAATACACTGAGGACGGTGGTGAAGGTAGTATCCGGTTGTGATGCCGAATCACTGGAAAATATAGCTAAGATTTATGAGCTGGTAGTAGACGCAGGCGTTCATCGCGCTCCATCCATCAAGGTGGCGGAAGCCAGCAAGATTGTCGAGAATACACAAAGAGATCTCAACATTGCGTTGATGAATGAATTGTCCCTGATCTTTGACCGTTCGGGAATCAATACCTATGATGTTATCGAAGCGGCTGGTACCAAATGGAATTTCCTGAAATTTCAGCCCGGGCTGGTGGGCGGTCACTGCATCGGCGTGGACCCCTATTATTTAACGCACAAGGCGTCGGCACTTGGGTATGAATCAAAGGTGATTGCCTCTTCGAGATATATCAACGACGACATGGCCAAATACGTGGCACGAAAAATCATCACCCACGTGCTCCGGCTTTCCAACGAGCCGAGGGTATTGGTGAAAGGAGTTACGTTTAAAGAAAATGTCAGTGATATCCGCAACTCAAAGATCGTGGACACCGTAAAAGAATTGCTCGCATTCAGTATCAAAGTGGACGTGGAAGACCCTTATGCCGAAGAAGAGGAGGTATTGGAAGAGTATGGATTGCACCTGGTGAAAAAAGAAGAGAAGGACTACGATGCAGTCATTGTTACTGTTCCGCACCAACCTTACCTCTCCCTGGATGACCAGTACTTTTCATCCATCACCCGGGAGGGCGGGATGGTGGCGGACCTGAAGGGGATTTTTAGAAACAGGATCAAGAACCGGAAATATTGGAGTTTATAATGAAGGCATTCGAAAAAAAAATCATGATTACCGGGGGGGCCGGATTCATAGGCTCTCATGTGGTAAGGTTGTTTGTGCGAAAGTATCCCCGATACCAGGTGGTGAACCTGGATGCGTTGACCTATGCGGGCAACCTGGAAAATCTGAAGGACATTGAATCTGAAACAAACTATGTTTTTGAAAGGGGAGATATCAATGACCAGCAACGGATAGCAGGCCTCTTTGATCAATACCAATTTGACGCCGTCATTCACCTGGCAGCAGAGAGTCATGTGGACCGTTCCATATTGGATCCCCTGGCCTTTGTAAGAACCAATGTGCTGGGTACAGCCACCCTGTTGAATGTGAGCCAGGCTGCCTGGAAAAATAATGGGGCCGGTAAATTGTTTTATCATGTATCTACCGATGAAGTATATGGCTCCCTCGGGGCCACGGGGTATTTTACAGAAGCTACACCCTATGATCCCAGGTCACCCTATTCTGCTTCCAAGGCCTCTTCGGATCATATGGTCATGGCTTACCACCATACTTACGGGCTTCCGGTGATCATGTCCAACTGCTCCAACAATTACGGGTCGCATCATTTCCCGGAGAAACTGATCCCGTTGATGATCAACAATATTAAGAACAACAAACCCCTGCCGGTATATGGCAAGGGCGAAAATGTACGTGATTGGTTATGGGTGAACGATCACGCCAGCGCCATTGATATCATTTTTCACAAAGGAAGGGTGGGGGAAAAATACAACATAGGGGGCTTTAATGAGTGGAAGAACATTGACATCGTACACCTGCTGTGCGGGATCATGGATAAAAAGCTGGGGAGAAAAGAAGGGGAGTCTGCAAAACTTATTACGTTTGTGAAGGATCGCCCCGGGCACGACCTTCGTTATGCCATCGATGCAACCAAACTTAACAAGGAACTGGGGTGGAGGCCTTCGCTGCAATTTGCGGAAGGCCTGGAAAAGACGGTAGACTGGTACCTGGCGAATGAAGACTGGGTCAAACATGTTACTTCGGGTGATTACCAGCATTATTACGAAGAGCAGTATGCGAAAAGATGAGATGTTTACAGATGCGTGGAGATGAAATCATCCCCTTCCGATAAATGAATTTTGTATGCCTTTTACCCCTACTGATTTTGAAGGATTGTACATATTTGAGCCGCCGGTGTTTGAAGATGATCGGGGATTTTTTTTTGAATCTTACAACGAGAAGGTTTTTCAGCAGCACCAGATCAACCTTGTTTTTGTCCAGGACAACCAGTCTTTTTCCAGGTATGGTGTGATCCGTGGACTTCATTTTCAAAAGGAACCGCATGCACAATCAAAATTGATCAGAGTACTCCAAGGCACTATACTTGACGTGGTGGTGGACCTGCGGAAAAATTCGGCTATGTTTGGAAAGTCCCTGAGTATTGAATTATCCGCCGAAAACAGAAAACAATTATTTATCCCAAAGGGCTTTGCCCATGGGTTTTCAGTTCTGAGCAAAACCGCCGACGTATTATATAAATGTGATGATTTTTATCACAAGGAAACGGAAAGCGGGATCATCTACAACGATCCTTTGCTGGCCATCGACTGGAAGGTTCCGGCAGGTGACCAGGTTATCTCTCCCAAAGACCTGCAGTTGCCCTCTTTCCGGGATATTGTCAACCACCTGTAAGCTCCAGCCATGTTAAAACAGCAGATTGTAGTGACGGGGGCCGGTGGCCAATTGGGACAAACCCTGCGGGTGCTTGCCGTCAGCGAAAAAGAATACGATTTCGTTTTCCTGGACAGGCAGGAATTGCCCATTGAGAATTTTGAGGCAATCAAAAAATATTTTGAATCGGTACGACCCGCTTTTTGTATCAATTGCGCTGCGTACAC
>DATJYH010000379.1:0-9223 GCA_035499675.1 Puia sp. | reverse complement strand
CAGGAGCCCGTAAGAGGATTAATAGTAGGAAAGTGGTTTGAATCCCTGGTCAACATTGACGAATTCCCTGATCTGGTTGCCATCTTCATAGATAACAATAAAGGACCTCTTGCGATCATCCGTCTTTTTTTGCAGCTCCAGGATCCTTGTAACAATAAATGTTCTGTCAACCCAGGAAAACCTGTCTTCCACCTTCATATAATCGTGCACAGAGGAAATGACCTCCCCTGATTTCAGAACGTGGATAGTGCTAACCACCCCTCTCTCAGACACCTGGCTATCGCGGGCCGTATGCATAAAAATTTATTGAAAATTACAGTTAATACAATATAAAGATATTACTTATTATCCACATTGCCTCCCCCTTTGCCAATCTTTTCATTTCCTTCAAATGCAGCGCTGGAGGGGTTTTGCATGTCCAGGGCATCAACCGGGCAATATCCTGATACACCGCCCCAGAAACGGGTTCTCCGAAAGCATTCTCTATGTGCTACATACAAAGATTTCATCGGCAAATCTTTCGTGTTCTTAACCCGACAGATAACAACAATACTACAAATGTCCTTTTTCAACAAACGGCTTTCACAGGTTCGGCGATCATTTATCAGCCTGTATTTTGGGAGCTGCTTCTTCATCGGGCTCAATAATCCTGCCATTATATAAACACCCGCTGTTAAAATGGGCGGGCGGCAAATCCTATATTTTTCCGGCTATGTGGGCTCCATTTGACAAGGCTGCTTCTACTGTTCCCTGGCTTACGCCATCATACAGGGCTTCGCCGGCAAAATAAATCGTACCCTCCAAGGGTTGATGCAATAGTTCACGGGCCGCTCCGCTCTGCAACGTTGCATAGGAATAGGCACCCAGCACATAGGGTTCCCGGTCCCAATTAAAAACAGCTGCGTTCAGCAGTCGTTCATGAATGTATGCATAGTCAAATCCAAAGGCAGAAGCCAGGGTTATTTCGCCAACCAATATCAGCATCTCGTCGGTCTTATCACGCAGTTCGATGGCCCTGGACCCGGCAATCCAACCGGTGAGCACTCCGTCCTCCCGGGGATAATGCGTCCACCAGGTGGGGACAGCTTCCCCTGTAAGAATAAAACCAGCCTTTTTCGTTTTCAGGTTCCAGAAGGGTTCACTGAATTGCAACAACAGTTTTATGACAGGCCCAAAACCTATTTCCTTTGCAGCCTTTAGCTGGACAGGGATCTGCGGCGAGAACGCTATCCCGCTTTCCGAATCCTGGCTGGCGAGCAATACGCGCGGTGAAACGGTAATGATCAATTTCCCGCCGGTGAACTCTTTTCCCGAGGCAGTGGTAACCCGGACCTCATTTTTTTGCCAGGATATTTTTTTTACCTGCTCGGAGGTAAAAAGCTCGACGCCCATGTCCAGACAGTCCTTTGTCATGGCGTCGGTAAGCCTCGCATGCCCGCCTTCAATACGATGTTGCGCGCCTTCCTCGCCTGACCATTCCCTGAACAGCGACTTTGTGCTTGCCTTATTGATATCAGCATTGTCAAACCCTCCTGCAAATCCCGTTGCGAAATGTCTCAGCTCGGTATATGCCGGTCCGCTAAAATATTTTTTCAAAAAAGCCGCAAAACTGATGTCCTCCTGCAACTCCGCCATTTTCTGTATGAGCAATCTCCAATCTCCGCCAAATACATTCCGCCGCCTGGGCTTTCCATCTTCCATATGTGCCATCGCACCACCCACGGGGTAGAGCGGAATCTGGTATTGTTTTAACAGCCCCATTGTCAGCGGCAAATCGCCATGTACAAACTCAGCGCCTGCTTCAAAAATCGCAGCTCCATTTTTATGCAGGGTGCGGATCCTGCCCCCGGTTTGAGCGCCAGCCTCGAGCAACACAACCTTTTTCCCCTTACGCAACAGCGTGATGGCCGCCATTAAACCGGAAGCTCCGGCTCCTACTATGATGATGCGGTTGTCCATTTGCCAACATGTTATCCGGCCAGGCCGGATTATTTATTTCGGGGGTACCAATGCCATTGCCCGAACGAAGCGGGCTCAAAGAGCCTGGGATCCAGATCTGCATTGGGTTTACAATCCCGATAGAATTCTTTTTGGATCAGCCGGTCATTGATATAAAAAGTACAGGCCGTCTCTGACCAGCCGCCCGCCAGTTGAATATGTTTTTCAAAAATACCTTCTTCCTTCCTGTTGTCATCGTACTTGATAAACCTGACCAATATCAGCCGTTCTTTGTCGATCCATAGCTGGTTTTGTTTTTCATCGGCATGGTCGGCGCCGATCACATATACAGACCGGCCCTGCCAGCTGTCTTCATGAAACCTGTCAAGGTTATAGTGCAGCTCCTTCATTTGTATCAATACCGAATCAAAGGGAATGAAATACATGCCGCCGAGCAAAAAGGTCAGGTCATTTTTATCATGGCCCGCTTTTTTCAATTGTTTTTTTTGAAAACTGAAAACAGAATCTCCCCGGTATATAACGGCGTCGCCATTTTCGGGCGCTCCAAAATCAATCCGGAACCTGTCGGGGAACATCACCGCTTCGTACCAGGTAGACGTATTGATAAGGCTGTCGTTCCGGTATCTTTCCGTGGTTTGAACAAACGTTAAGGTATGGTACCAGGCATCGTGATACCGTTCGTACATTTTTTTAAGCAGGTTGGTCGCGCCGATGTCTCTCTCTCCCTTTGATGGCAAAAGAAATAGACAGGCCAGTAAATATTTCATGTGCAGAAAAATTTCCTCAAATCTAACGGAAATGCTCCCATGGCGGTCTCAGCCGAAAGCAAGTTTTTTTGCCGGTAAAAAATCCGCGTTGGCCGGAAAATCCCGGAAAAAAAATCCCCTCCCCACAAAACTGGTCCTGGCACAGTTTTTATTTCCTGATCTTTGACAGGGTTGGGGAAAGCATTTTTTATTGATCCTTAAAAAATAATGAAGATGAAAAAAAGATGGCTTATCGGCTGTATCGCGGCGATCGTCTTTACAGGATCCGTACAGGTAGCACATGCCCAGCATTATTACGTAACCGTTCGACCGGCAGAACCAGTGGTCGTGCGCCCGGTAGCACCATCTCCTCACCATGTATGGGTGGAAAATGAATGGGTGTGGAGAGGCGGGGCGTATGTCGCGGTGCCCGGTCATTGGATTGTTCCGCCAAGGGGAAGGGTGAGATGGGTGCCGGGTCACTGGGTACATGAACCGGGACATGGACATTACTGGGTAGCTGGACATTGGGTTTAACCAATTCCCGGGTTTGTAGAAAACAGGGGGCTGATTACTGTCTTTGCATACTAACTTTATGGATAAGAAGGCAAGACGGAAATTTCTTTGTGTATTGAAACATTCATTCCATCGTGACCCCGGATAAAAAAAAGAACAGGAACAACCGCGAAGACAAGGCAATTCTGCAGATGCCGCTTCAACTACCGCCGGATCCAGGCGATGATATCACACTGGGCTCCGCCGATGCCTTTGATGAAACAGAAAATCCAAGGGATGAGAGCGAAAGGGAATTGAGCGACGAACAATTGGATGAAGAGCTGTCGGAGGACTGACGCCTGATCGTTTTTAATATGATGTTTTTACGATCGAAAACTGCCCGAATTCCATCTCCTCTTTTTCGGTGACGCGGACTTCGGTCACCCGGGCCTTGGGTGGACCCTCCCTGCACCAGGATACAAAACGTTCCAGCGCCTGTTTATCACCCAACGCCATGATTTCCACCTCACCATTTTGCGTGTTGCGTACCCATCCGCGAATCCCGAGTTGATCCGCGATCTCTTTGGCGGAAGCCCTGTAAAAAACGCCCTGCACTTTTCCGGCTATGTGCAAATGCAGCACCATGGCAAATGTTGTTTTTTTGTACAACTCCGGCAAATGTACTGCAAGGTTCCGGACCGAAAGTATACCGGTTATTCTCCATCCCACCGTTGTATACATCGCTTGCGGCAAATCAAAACTAGTGTACCCAAACTCAAAAATTTTCTATACTTTAACGGCCATGAACAGACACCTGTTCAAGCTATCTGCCAATGCATACCAAAACAGAATGGGAATGGGAAATCAGGCCTGATGAAAGCTGGTTCCGTTTAAACCTGGGAGCCCTCTGGCATTACAAGGATCTGTTGTTTCGCCTGGTACGGCGGGACATCATCGCCAGTTACCAGCAAACCATCCTGGGCCCGGCCTGGGTATTTCTGCAACCCCTGTTTACCACCTTTGTGTACTTTATCATTTTCAGGAAAATAGCCAACCTGTCGACGGATGGAATACCTCCGATCCTGTTCTATTTGCCCGGGACACTTATCTGGACCTACTTCTCGGACTGTTTCATCGGCGTGATGTATACATTTACACAAAATGCATACATATTTAACAAAGTGTATTTCCCCAGGCTGATTGTGCCCCTCTCCACCCTGCTCTTTCACAGTTTCCGGTTGGGTATACAGCTGCTGCTGTTCCTGATCCTGTATCTTTTTTTCCTGGTTCGATATCAAAATATACACCCTTCGCTCAACATATTGCTGTTGCCGCTGCTGATCATCCTCGTGGCAGGTTTTGCGATGGGAAGCGGTTTGATCATCAGCGTGCTGACGGCCAGGTACCGCGACCTGGACAACATCATGCAGTTCCTGCTCAGGCTCTTCATGTTCGCCGCGCCAATTGTATACCCCGCTTCCATGGTTCCGGGAAAATTCCGGTTCCTTTTCTGGCTCAACCCGCTGACACCGGTGATCGAATCCTTTCGCGCAGCTTTTTTTACGGGTGGGGATATATATGTACGTTATCTTTTAATAAGCGTTGCCGTAGTAAGCGCTGTATTATTGACGGGACTGGTTTTGTTTAAGAAATACGAGATTAAAGTAATGGATATCGTTTAACCATCAGGCATGAGCAACACCATCATCAGGGCAGAGAACATTTCCAAATATTACCGACTGGGAACGCTGGGAGCGCGCAGCTTTAAGGAGGACATGAAAAGGATCTGGAAAGCTGATCGCAGCAGTCATTTCCCGGTTGACCATGATGGCTCCGCGGATCATATCTGGGCGCTTAAACACATCGACTTTGAAGTGAACGAGGGAGAAGTGCTGGGCTTTATCGGCCGCAATGGAGCGGGAAAGTCCACCTTGTTGAAGATCATTTCCCGCATCACGCTGCCAACGAGCGGGCTGATCCGGGGGAGAGGAAGAATTGCAAGCCTGTTAGAGGTCGGGACCGGTTTTCACGGCGAACTGACGGGCCGTGAAAACATCTACCTGAACGGGCATATCCTAGGCATGAAAAAAAAAGAGATAGATGAAAAATTTGATGAGATTGTTGATTTTTCGGGGGTGTCCCGGTTCATCGATACACCGGTGAAGCGATATTCAAGCGGCATGTATGTGCGCCTGGCCTTTGCCGTGGCAGCCCATCTTGATCCGGAGATCCTGATCGTGGATGAGGTGCTGGCCGTGGGTGATGCAGAATTTCAAAACAAATGCATTGGGAAAATGAAGGAGGTATCCTACCGGCAAGGCAGGACCATCTTGTTTGTAAGCCACAATATGGAGGCGCAGCGCAATCTTTGCCAGCGTGTCATCGCACTCAACAAGGGAACCATTGTAGACATCGGGAAACCCGAAACCGTCATTGCCGGTTATCTCAAAAATGAATCTACGCAATACCTGCAACAGGCTTTCAACAACGCGGAAGAAGCACCCGGAAACAATACCGTCCGTATTCGCAGAGTACAGTTGGTACCGGAGTACCCGGACAACTCCGGGGTCATTGATGTGCGTACTGCTTTGCAAATACATTTTGAATGCTGGTACTACCCGACAGAAGACCACGAACTGATGGTGAGCCTGCAATTTTTCACCGCCGCCGGCGACTGCGTATTTGAAACTGCATCGGAGAAAAAGAGTTTTACGCGTGGTTTGGTAAGCGGCGAATGCCGGATCCCCGGCCATTTTTTGAACAACGGATCTTATTATATTTCCATCTCTTTTATGAAGAATTTCGCCACCCGGCTGTTTTATTATGAAGCCTGTCTCTCCTTCGATGTGGAAGATTACCGCGAAAACGGCGATTGGTACGGCAGGTGGAATGGACAGGTCAGACCCGCATTCCCCGTCATTCTCCGTTCCCAAGAAACACCCTGAGTATGGAAACCTTTGTACCCTATAGCCTCTTGCACCTGGAGCTGAACCAGCTTGAAGGCTGGGTTCCGCCAGGCAGCCCCCTGTACCTGGTGATCTGGGGCAGATCGCAGCCCCTCGGCCATCTCTGGCTGGAATCACCCCGCGACCTCCCAACATCCTACTTACGGCAACATATATACGAAAGTCTGCACGCCACACTTCGCCATTTTTTTTCAAAGCAGGAAAAATCATCTTCATCCAACTGGGAATCGCTCCTGCGGGAAGGTCGGTACAGCCTGCTGCATGAACTGTTTGAAAAAGCAGTCCCGGCAGCAGGGCAGACCAATAGCCTCCCGGTTGAAAAACTGTCAGTGATCATCTGTACCCGGAACCGACCCGAATGTTTGCAGCGCTGCATCGACAGCCTCATGAAGGGACAGGATACGATGTTTGAACTGATCGTAGTCGACAATACCAACGGCGACGAGCGGGTCCGGAATTTATTGCTGGCCTATCCTGCCGCCAAATATGTAAACGAAACAAGAACAGGACTGGGCATCGCCCGCAATGCCGGCCTGCGGGCAGCCTCCCACAACATGATCGCCTTCACTGACGACGACGTGGAAGTGCATCCCGGCTGGATATCCGGGCTGAAAACAGCCTTTGAACATCCACTAACCATGGCCGTTACAGGCCTGGTAATACCCATGGAGCTTGAAACCCGCTCCCAGTACCTGTTTGAAAGATACTGGGGGTTCAACCGGGGATATGTTCCCATTACCTTTGATCATCGCTTTTTCCTTGACCACCTGTCGCAGGGCGTTCCGGTATGGGATATCGGCGCCGGTGCCAACATGGCTTTTCGACGCGAGGTGTTTGAACTCTCGGGCGCTTTTGACGAGCGGCTGGAGGCAGGTGCGGCCGGTTGCAGCGGGGATACGGAATACTGGTATCGCGTGCTCGCGGGAGGGTGGAACTGCTGCTACCTGCCACAACTGGTGGTGTATCACCAGCATCGCAAAACAGCAAAAGCCCTGCGCAGGCAATTGTATGATTATGCCCGGGGACATGCCTGCGCCCTGCTGGTACAGTATGAGAAATACAGGCACCGGGGAAATCTTCGTCGTTTGTACCGTGTATTGCCCGTGTTTTTCCTGAAAAGAACCGGACAGTATGTAAAGTCCGGGCAGATCCGGAACCTGGCTTCCGTGTGGAGAGAAGCAAGGGGCACAATGGCCGGCTGGTTTTATTACCAGTTCCGGAGAAATCAACCGGGGTATAAACAACCTTTCTCACTTCCCTCCCTGCCGGTAGAAAATGATGCTGACCCCGCCCTGTCTCTTGTTTCGGTTATTGTTCCCTGTTATAACCAGGCCGGTTATCTTCCAGATGCCATCAACAGCGTATGTCGCCAAACACATCCACAGGTTGAGATCATTGTGGTGGATGATGGCTCCACCGAAAATGTCCGAGGGGTTTGTGAGTCATTTCCAAACGTTCGCTATTTACGCGTTGAACGCGTGGGCCTGTCGGCCGCCAGGAACATCGGAGTGCGTGTCAGCAGCGGTGATTTCCTGGTTTTTCTCGACGCGGATGATTTTCTATACCCGAACGCCATCGAAACCCAGCTTGGCTATTTTGCCGCAGATCCGCGGCTCGCCTATGTATCAGGGGCGCACGACCGCATCGATTCGGCGGGAAATCCGCTACCGGTAGCGGGTCCATACGACAAACCAACTGATAATTACTGTTCCCTGCTGCTGGGTAACTATATCGGCATGGAAGCCACTGTGATGTACAGGCGGGCGCTGTTTTTCCATTTTCATTTTGATCCAACCCTGCAGGCATCGGAAGACTATGCCCTCAACCTCGATATCGCCAGGAGGTTTCCTGTGCTGGGTCATACCCAAAAACTGGCCGTTTACAGGATACATGGGCAAAATATGTCGGCCAACGCAAGCTATATGCTTCAAATGACAATGCGTGTGTTGCGCCAACAGAGAGAAAACCTGTTGGATACCAGGGAGATGAAGGTCTACAAACAGGCATTAAACAACTGGAGAGGTTATTACCGCAGGTTGGCGCGTAATCAATCCAAATAGTTGAAAAATAGTATTTTTTATATAATTTTATATAAAATTACTTGCCTGAGTGAATAGCCGTATACCCTTGACTCCGCCTGTGATCAAATCCCTGGATCCCCTATCGGACCGGCCTCTCTGGTCGGTAATGATTCCCGCTTTCAATTGCAGCCGTTTTCTCATTCAAACCATTCAGGCCGTACTGACACAGGATCCGGGTACCAACCTTATGCAGATTGAGGTGGTTGATGATCATAGTACCGATGCAAACCTTGCAGCGGTGGTAGCCAGCCTGGGAAAAGGAAGGGTATCTTATTTCCGGCAGCCGCAAAATGTCGGCAGCCTGCGAAATTTTGAAACCTGTTTAAACCGCGCTAAAGGACATTGGGTACATATTCTTCATGGAGACGACCTGGTCAAACCTGGTTTTTACAAGGAAATCGAACAACTTTTCAGGCGTTTCCCCGAAGCCGGGGCAGCCTTTACAGCACATGTCAATATCGACGAGCAGGGCAATGAACGCGAAAGAAGCAGGACCTTCTCAGCCCAACCGGCCCTTCTTTCCAACTGGCTTGATACCATTGCCAGGGCGCAACGCATTCAACCTCCCTCCATCGTGGTAAAACGAACCGTATATGAACAACTGGGCAGTTTTTATGCTGCTCATTATGGCGAGGACTGGGAAATGTGGGTGAGGATTGCCGCACATTTTCCCGTTGCGTATTCACCGCGTCACCTGGGCCTGTATCGCCTGCACAATGGCAATATTACCAGCCGCTCCCTTCTCAACGGACAAAGTATCCAGGATATTTACACGGTGATCAGGCTAAATGAGACCCATGTTCCCCGGGAAAAAAGGAAGGAAATAACAGCATTTGCGCGGAAACATAGCTCCAAGTATTTTGCACATGCATCGGACAGGGTTTATCACCAACTCCACAATCCCCGCAAGGCACTGGAACTTTCACTGATGGCGCGGAAAATGGACCGGAATCTGGTGACCAGCTTTTTTGTGATT
>DATJYH010000378.1:0-11899 GCA_035499675.1 Puia sp. | reverse complement strand
ATGATGAGTACCGTGTTTTCTCTTCGAATTTCTTCAATCGTCTTTTTTACTTCGGCCTCGGTGGCAAAATCCAGGTTGGCAGTAGCTTCGTCCAGCACAAGTATTCTTGGTTGTGCCAACAGGACCCTGGCGATCTGGATGCGCTGTCTTTCTCCCACCGACAAACCCATCCCGTTTTCACCCACCAGGCTGTTGAGCCCGTCCGGCAGCCTTTCCAGGGTAGTGAGGAGACCCGCTGCCTCGGCGGCCTGCCGGACTTCGGTATCGGAAGCAGTCGGTCGTTTATAACGGATGTTATCGGCCAGTGTTCCGCTGAAAATGGCACCATCTGTGGATACCATGCCGATCTGGCTTCGCACGGACGATGCATCCAGCCCGGCAAGTTTCTGTCCATCGATCAATATTTCCCCGGCTGAAGGCTCAAATAATTTCAGCATCAGGTCAACCGCGGTG
This sequence comes from Puia sp., assembly GCA_035499675.1. Lineage (GTDB taxonomy): Bacteria > Bacteroidota > Bacteroidia > Chitinophagales > Chitinophagaceae > Puia. The sequence goes on along the minus strand of DATJYH010000378.1, from coordinate 11,446 downwards.
GTTTTACCTGCTCCCGATGCTCCCACCAGGGCCGTGGCTTTACCGGGAGCCAGTACAAAGGAAACACCCTTGAGGATCTCCCGTTCCGGCGTATAGCTGAACCTCACCTCCCTGAATTCCACCCTTCCATGCCGGATGTCCAGCGATGTCCCTGTTTTTTCTTCGATGCCATGGTCGAGCAGGCGGAAGGCTCTTGCCATGGACGCGATGTTTTGTTGCAGGTTGACCCATAGGCTGGCCAGGGAATCGATGGGGCCGTAGAGCCGGTCGAGATAGGTGACAAACATCACCACATCGCCCGGCGTCAGTTTGTTTTGCAGCGTCAGGTAACCGCCATACCCCAATACCAACGCGGTGGAGAGATGTGTAAGCATAGTTTCCCAAAAAACATATTTGTTTGCCAGCCGCGAACGGTTCACATAGTCACGGTAAGCCTCATCCGAAATATCGCGCAACTGATCCACCTCCCTTTTTTCGGAACCGGATAGTTTTACGGTTTTGATACCACTCAATGCATCCTGTATCCGGGAGGAAACCTCCTCCCAGCGTTCATAGTAGGAGGAAAGACCCGATTCCAGTCTTTTGGCGGAGCGCCAGGCGATCCATAAATAAAAAGGAATAATGATCAGGGCGATGGAGGTGAGTGCAATGTTTTCGTAAAACATAATGGCCAGGATACCCAGCAAGCTGATCAGTTCCGGGAGCACCTGCTGGGAAAATCCGGTCACCACCGCCGATACTTCCTCCGACTGGTCAATCTGTTTGGAGATCGCGGCAGCCGAGCGTTTGCTGAAAAAACGCAACGGCAGGTTGAGCACATGGGCGAAAGTGCCCTGTATGAACCGCTGCTCGATCAAACAGGACAATCTCACGTTTTTGTTTTCACTGACGCGCCACAGTATGGTGCCCGCCAGGTTGATGAGGAATAACCACAGCACGGCCCAAAGCAATGTGTCGAGTGCCTGGTCGGGGGAACGGGCGGCCACATGTCCCCGGGTATGCGGTTCCTTGATTTTTTTCCTCGAAACTTTTTTCGCCGTGGGATGCTTGCTTTTAACGGGAGACTTTTTGTGGAGGGAGCTGTCCGCAGTTTCTGAGGGCCTTACATTGCCCGCAGCGGGTAACACTTCCTCCTCATCCACAGCAATGCCCATCTCTTTTTTGGTATCTTCCTGCGCCTGGTTGACAAACAGCCCCGCCACATCGTTGACTGCTTCCCGGTAGATCAGGGGTTCCACCAGGTTGGCGGCCGTGCTCAACAATCCAAGCGTTACCACCCACAGGAATTTTCTTCGATGCGGAAGGATCAGCCGATAAATATTTTTCCAGACAGCCTGTTTGCCGTAGTGCTGCTTGCCCATGGACCGGTTATTTGAATACCGCGTGAAATTAGTGATTCCTGCAATACAGCAGGGACAGGCTGCTGAGCCGTTAATGCGTATTTTTAATAAAAAAATACCATGCCTCTACGCGACGCCTTGCTGATAGAATTCAGGGAGGAAGCGGCCCTGACACGCAAAATGCTGGAGAGAGTTCCTTTTGCCAACCCGGAATGGAAACCGCATGAAAAATCCATGACCCTGCAACGACTGGCATCCCATATTGCCGAGATCCCGTTTTGGATGATGCGGGCGTTGCATATGGATGGTATGGATTTCGGACAGCCCGGTGCATTGCCACCGAGATTTTATGCCAAAGATTCGGAGGAACTGTTGCAGAAATTTGAAAGCAGCCACCGGGAGGCCAGTGAGGCCCTGGAGAAAGCCACCGATGAAGCGTTGGACATGAAATGGATCATGCGCCGTGGCGGGCAGGTAATTTATGCGCTCACGAAAATGGTTGTGATCCGAAAATGGGTGTTTAATCATACCATACACCATCGCGGGCAGTTGTCGGTCTACCTGCGACTGAACAATGTACCCGTGCCCGGTATGTACGGACCCAGTGCCGACGAAAAAAATGGATAAATAATTGTCGGTCATTTGGGCTGGCTACCATTTTTTTTCAAGCACGGCAAACTCGAGTGGCCGTGTAGGAATGCCAAAATCATGTTCATCGGGAAAAGGGAGTATCTGCCCGGTTGCCTTGAATCCATGCCGCTCATACCAGGCAATCAGTTCATGACGCACTGAGATCACGGTCATCCGAATGCATCTGTAATGATGGGTTTGCGCATAGGCATTGGCGGCAGCCAGCAGTGCTTTACCGATCCCCTGTGCCTGCCGGAGCGGTGAAACGGACAGCATGCCCAGGTAGAGGTGGTCGGTTCTTTTTTGCAGGTACACGCAGCCGGCAAGCGTTGCTTCCGGGTCAAGCCTGCAGAGGAGGATGAGGGAAGATGGGTCCTCCAGTTCCACCACGAGTGTGCGTTCATCGGTACGCATGGTTCCTGTCAGCAGCTCGGCTTCGGTTGTCCATCCTTTTTTGGATTCCTCACCCCGGTAGGCGCTGTTTACGAGCTGCACGATGGCGGGTATGTCGGCTTTTGTGGCAGGGACGATGACCATTTATTTTTACCACAAATATAAAACGCTGCCGGTTTGCCTCTGCGTCCTGCCCCGGATGGGACTTACGGTGGTTAATGGCCCTGATTGCATTATCATTATCTTTGTGCTTCTTTATCAACCAGTCATATGAACAAAAAAGATGTGGTCATTGTCGCAGCAGTCCGGACCCCGATCGGAAGTTTTGGAGGAGCACTCAAAGATTTTTCCGCTACCCGTTTGGGCGCCATTGCCATCAAGGGTGCCCTTGAAAAAGCGGGTGTACAACCGGCGCTGGTGCAGGATGTGCTGATGGGTTGCGTGCTCCAGGCCAACCTGGGACAGGCACCGGCCCGGCAGGCCGCTAAATTTGCCGGGTTGCCGAACGAGGTCAATTGCACTACGATCAACAAGGTTTGCGCAAGCGGGATGAAGGCCATTGCCGCTGCCGCCCAGAGCATTGCGTTGGGGGATGCCGACGTTGTGGTGGCGGGTGGCATGGAAAGCATGAGCAATGTGCCCTATTACGTGGAACAACTGCGTTGGGGTAACAAATATGGACATACGCAATTGACGGACGGACTTGCCAAGGATGGCCTGACCGATGTATACGATGGGAGGGCCATGGGCAATGCTGCCGAACTGTGCGCCAGCCAGTGTGGCATCAGCCGCGAAGAGCAGGACAGGTTTGCCATTACAAGTTACCAGCGTTCACAGGCCGCCTGGAATGAAGGAAAGTTTGCAGCCGAAGTGGTGGCCGTGGAAATTCCGCAAAAAAAAGCCAACCCGGTCCTGTTTGCAAAAGATGAAGAACCTTTTAATGTAAAATTTGACAAGATACCCGAACTGAAACCCGCCTTTCAGAAAGATGGTACCGTTACCGCGGCCAATGCCAGTTCTATGAACGATGGCGCGGCCGCCTTGCTGCTCATGAGCCGGGAAAAGGCGGACGCCCTGGGACTAAAACCCATTGCCCGCGTGCTGGCACATGCAGATGCAGAACAGGCGCCTGAATGGTTTACCACTTCTCCCTCGCTGGCCGTTCCCAGGGCCGTTGCCAAAGCGGGTTTGCAGATGAGTGATATTGCCTACTGGGAATTGAACGAAGCCTTTTCGGTGGTCGGGATCGAAAACACCCGGCGTATGAAGCTCGACCCGTCCCGGGTGAATGTGCATGGTGGTGCTGTGTCCATCGGGCATCCATTGGGTTGCAGCGGCGCCCGTATCGTGGTAACACTGATTCACATCCTCCGCACTTACCGGGCAAAATATGGCGCAGCTGGTATCTGCAATGGGGGAGGGGGCGCTTCGGCGATGGTGATCGAGTCCCTGCCATAAATTTTTACGGATACATATCCATGTTAGATGGCATTCGGAACCCTCAGTAGATGAACGGGATCATTTTGCGGGTCCGGCGCCGGTAGCTGTCATATTCCGGGAAGACAGCCCGCATAAATATTTCTTCCTTCGACATCTTCATTTGCATGGCGATAAAGGCCATGACCAGCGCGATCAGCCCGCGGAGTTCTCCCAATATCAGCACGGCGCCCACCAGGCCAAAAAAGATGCCGGTGTAAATAGGATGCCGGGTAACCGCATAGGGACCGGTGGTGATCAGTTCGTGGTCCCGCTTCACGGTAACCGTAGCACTCCAGTTCCTTCCCAGCCTGCTCCTCGCCATGATGGCAAAACTGATGCCGGCCGCGTGGATCAGTAAACCGCCATAGTTTGTAAAATCAGTCGGCACCAGGAAAGGCAGGGCCAGGAACCCTCTCTGAAAATATCGAAAGTAGATGAGCCCAAAGGAAGGCAGCAGCAGGAGGAGGTAGGCGAGGCGCGACAGGCCATGCTCTCTTTTAACAGTCATTTTTGTCTGCAGGCCTGCGTACAGCCAATACAGCATCATCATAAACCATCCCACGGAAGTCAGTTGCAGAAAATTAGCGGTTGAATGATTCATATCACAAAATTTAGGACAAAGCTACACAGGGGTGGGCGGCGCGTGTAGGACATTTGCTTTCAGGTATTGTACTTTTCCTGCATTTGCGTGCGAAATTCCAGGGGTGTAAGCGTAGTCCATTTTTTAAAAAAGCGGTTGAAGTAACCAGGGTCCTCAAACCCGGTTTCATAGGCAATTTCTTTGATGCTTTGCGCCGAATAAAGGAGGAGCCGTTTTATTTCCGTGATTTTCTTTTCCTGGATCACTTCTATTGCTTTTTTGCCGGTGTGTTGTTTGATCAATTGGTTGAGATGTCCCGGTGAAATATGCAGCTGCCGGGCAAAGGCCGAGACCGATGGGAGCTTTTTCCAGCCTTCGTTTAACAACAATTGAAAATTTTCCGTGATGCGGGTTTGTTCTTCGCTTGCTTGGCCCGGTTGAAGCTGTTGTTGATAGATGCGGCTAAAAAACAAGAGGAGGGTGGCACAACAGGAGCGCATGATGCCGGTGGCGAAGGGTTCCCCGCTGCCGCTTTCTGCGAGCATCTTCCGGAGCAGGTCATCCGCAAAAGCGACCTGCCCGGCGTTTAGTTTTATTTTGTTGATGTGTTGGGGGTTTCGGATGATCGGCAGGGATGCCTCCGTGGTGGTAAGCACTTCTGGCGTAAAAAACATCCCGATGCCCCCGATACTCCTGGTGGCTTCGAAGAGATACACTTCCTCCGGGGCCATAAAAAATACATCGCCCGGCTGGCAATGGTATTGCCGGAAATCAATGCCATGCCGGATCCAACCGGTTTTCACCAGGAAAAAGGAATAGGAATTGCGCCGGTGGGGAACGGTGTATCTCCCCTTACTGAATCCATCATAGTGACCGCTAACAATCTCCAGCACGTCCAGCACGCCCGGATGGATATTATAGCTGGCGATCGGCCTGGAATGTTTCTTGGGCATATCTTCAAAAGCAGGAGGCTGAACTATACCCCGTGCAGGAATTGATTGTGTATATAGTCAACAACGCTGGTCAGGTTGTTGGTTTGTTCATATACTTTCAACTGCCGGTCGGCCCCGGTGCCATGTTCGAAGATCTTGTTCACGATGCCTACTGCGTGGCGGCTGCCGAGGTGGTCCACCACATCGTCCACAAAATCCAGCAGTTCATAGATCAGCACCCGGGTATTGACCTCTTCTTCTTTCCCAAAATCAATCAGCCTGCCATCAATGCCATACCGGCTCGCCCGCCATTTATTTTCGTTGATCAGCGCGCGCTGGTACATGATAAAATTCAGGTTTTGTGAACGGAGTTTATAAATCTTGGCACATACGCCCTGGAACAGTGCAGCAATACATATGGTTTCCTCCACGGTCATCGGTACATCGCAGATGCGGAATTCAACCGTATTGAAGAAGGGATGCACACGGAGGTCCCACCAGATTTTCTTGGCATTGTCGATGCAGTTGGTCTTTACCAGCAGCTTCACATAGTTTTCGTAGGCTTCAATGCTTTCGAAATATTCGGGTATGCCTGTACGGGGGAATTTATCGAATACCTTGGTGCGAAAAGATTTGTAGCCGGTCTTGCGGCCCTCCCAGAAAGGTGAGTTGGTACTGAGCGCATAAATATGCGGCAGAAAATAGCGGGTGGAGTTGGCAATATGGTTGGCCATTTCCCGGCTCTCCATGCCTACATGGACATGCAGCCCGAAGATCAGGTTGCTGCGGGCTGCTTCCTGCAGCTCATTCACGATTTCGTTATAACGGGCATGGTCGGTAATCAACTGGCTTTCCCAATGGCTGAAGGGATGCGTTCCTGAAGCGCCCACCCACAGACCCAGGTCCCCGGCAATCTGTGATATGGTTTTGCGCAACACGGACACATCCTTAAATGCTTCATCCACGTTCTGGCAGATGTCGGTGCCCACTTCCACCACGGCCTGGTGCATTTCTGCCTTTACCTTGTCTTTAATGACCTTTTGCCCTTCGGTTACGATCTTTTGCTCATGGCTTTTCAACTCCCTTGTTTCCGGGTCCACGACCATATATTCTTCTTCAACACCCAGTGTAAAATTTTTATAACTGATGTTTGCCATGTAATGAATGAATTGATGAATAAGTATGTTTGTTGATCAGCCGAAGACCGACTGCGTCCGCCGAATCCGCCTTAGGCGGAATAGGCAGATGACCGATATTTGATGGCCGTCTTTACCAGCCACCTTGCTCAGCACTTTTAACAGGTTGATGGGGCAACCCGCAACCCGCATCTCGTATCCCGCATTCCGTACCTGACTCCCGACTGTCTACCCAGCCTCGCGACTCACCCCAACATCTCCTTCGCGGCACTTCTCCTGATATATTCTCCCCAGGTCAGGTTGTCAAAACCATCCCGGTGTACCAGGGCTCTTTCAATTGCGTAGTTGGCGGCGGTTTCCACTACCCAGTTAAAGTTGTCCTCGCCTACGCTGGTCCTTTCCGCATCGGGAGCAGGATTGCAAAAATCGATGGCGTAGGGAATGCCGTCGCGGACGGCCAGTTCCACCGTATTGAAATCGTAGCCTAAAAACTGGTTGATGCGCAATACGATCTCTTCCATCATCCGCCATCTTTCCGGCGAAGGATTGAATTCACTCACATACCGGAGGTGGTGGGGGTTGCGTGGTTCGTAAGGCATGATCCTGACATATTTGCCACCGATGCAATAGCAACGGTAATATTCGTCGAATACGATCTCTTCCTGCAGCAGCATCACGAGCTGACCGGTTTCGCTGTGTTTTTGATAAAATTCTTCTGCATTCCGCAGCTTGTATACATTTTTCCATCCGCCGCCTGCAAAGGGTTTCATATAGGCCGGGAAACCGATGTATTTGAAAATTCCGTCCCAGTCGAGAGGGAATGCCAGGTTGGAAAAAGACTGATCGCTGGTATCGGTGGGGTGCTCCCGGGAGGGCAGGATAACAGTCTTGGGTACCGGTACACCGATTTTAGTAGCGAGACAATTGTTAAAAAATTTCTCGTCCGCGCTCCACCAAAATGGATTGTTGATGACGGCGGTGCCGCAAAGTGCGGCGTTTTTCAGGAAGGCCCGGTAAAACGGAACATCCTGCGATATCCTGTCCAGGATCACTGCATAGCCGCTGTCCGCACCCTGTACCACTTTGTCGATGCGTACCGGCTCGGCACTTACGCCGGGTACATTCTTGCTGTTGATCCTCTCTACAAATGCCATCGGGAAACTTCTCTCCTGCCCGAAAAGGACGCCAATTTTTTTCATGATAAATCTGATTGGTATGATGAAAAATGTTCGATAAGAAATGGCAAACAACGGGATTTGACGGGCCGGACGGGTCAGTTATTGGTCTTTATAGGTTGGGTCATTGACTGATCAATGAAAGGTAGTGCGGAAACATTGCCCGCCATACGGGCCAGTCGTGCGTAGCATGTGGCCGCACGTCCAGCCAGTGTTCGATGTTCTTTTTGTGCAGGATACCGCTGAGCCACTCATTGTCGCGCTTACAGATGTCGTACTCCGCGGTTCCCAGCACAATGCCCATCTTCCAAAGGTCCGGATCCTGGTCGCCGGGAATAAAATCCACGGGGTTGTTGAAGTATACATTGTCGTCGAAATAACCATCCACAAACTGTTTAATGTTGAAGGCACCGCTCATGGACAGGCAGTAGCCGGTGATACCGGGGTGCCGGAAGGCAAAATTAACTGCATGATAGCCGCCAAAACTACAACCGGCGGTCACCACTTTCCCAAAACCTGTTTCCTGCAGGGCCCGGGGCACCACTTCGGTCAGGATCAGCCTGTCGTAGCAGGCATGGTTCCACGCACGGACGGAGGGTGGTTCGGATCGGTTGTACCAGCTGAGTGCATCGATGCTGTCGGGGCAATAAATTCTCAGTTTGCCATTTTGCAGGAACCAGCTTACTGCATCAATCATCCCCTCGTCCTTGTTTTGATAGTAGGAGCCCTTGGATGTCGGAAACAAAATGACCGGCTGGCCCGAATGGCCGAAAATCAGCATTTCAAAACTCCTGCCGATGGAAGGGGAATGCCACTTGTGGTACTCTTCGTGTATGCTCATGAAACCGCTTGCCTTGACCAAATCTATTCTTAAAACCACAAAAAAACAAATCGGGTTTGTCAATTAAATGCTGAAACAAGCGGTCATGAACAATGTTTTTTATATCATTTCGTTATTTTTGGAATCATGGAAATTGAGAAAAGCAGCGCCGTTCTAAAGGAAACCACGCAGATAGAATCCAGGACCCTCACCCGCGACGTACAGGTAGACTTTTACTTACCCGCCCCGGTATCACGCCCGGAAGAAATAAGCCTTTTACTGATCAACGATGGTCAGGATATGGAAAGCCTCGGCCTCCTGTCCATGCTCAACGAAATGTATGAAAAAGATGAGATCAGCCCGGTCCTTTGTGTCGGGATACATGCCGGAGCCGACCGGAAACAGGAGTACGGTACTTCCTGCCGGCCTGATTATAAGGGAAGGGGAGCGAGGGCCGGGCAATACAGCCGTTTTGTAATGGAAGAACTGATTCCCTACCTGCAGGAGGAGTATTACCTGCCGGTATTCCGGGAAAAAGCATTTGCAGGATTTTCGCTGGGCGGATTGAGTGCACTGGATATGGTGTGGAGCCATCCAAAAGAGTTTTCCAAGGCCGGCGTGTTTTCCGGCTCATTGTGGTGGAGAAGCCGTGACAAAAACGACCCCAACTACCAGGATGCAACGGATCGCATCATGCACCAGTTGATCCGACAGGGCGGATATTATCCCTGGCTGAAGTTTTATTTTGAATGTGGCATTCTCGACGAAAAAGCGGACCGCAACGGCAACGGCGTTATTGATTCTATTGATGACACGCTTGACCTGATCGCCGAACTCGTAGCGAGGGGATATGATCCCATAAAAGATATTCACTACCTGCAACTGGAGGACGGCCGTCATGACGTTCCAACCTGGGGTAGGGCCATGCCCGATTTTTTAAGATGGGGATGGGGAAAATAATTACAACAACAGTTCTGTGAAAGAGAAGCTCCCGCTGCGGTATGCCGGGAGCTTCTTTTTTACAGGGTCTCTATGCCTGTTGTTATATGTTATTGTACGAACACAGTCTTGTTTGACTGTCCCGCATCAGCAGCTGAGAGTGTACCCTGCTGACTGCTCAGGCTTAGCTGGTAAATAAAATTACCGGTAATACTGAGCTTGGTCTTGGCGGGAACAAAGGTTGCTCCCGTAAGCATGATGGTGGAGGTCCAGCCCCACAGGTTGTTTGTTTGTGTTCCGATTACCCTGCTCAGTTTTACAGGAGAAGCGGCACTTCCAAAATTATATACTGATGCAACTCCCGAAGCCGTATAACTGGATGCCAGGTACACGTAGATATTCTTGGTGGTATCATACATGGTACCTGTTGCGGTGAGATAAATGGTATCACCAATATTAACGGTATCCTGCGTATGTTTCAATGAACTGACCGAAAAAATAACAGGGACGACCGGTGCATACGGCGGCAGATTGGTTGTTTTGTTACAGGCCGCTGCCAGTATCATCGTAGCAACTGAAAAAAACAGCAAAAATTTTTTCATATAAAGACGTTTGAATTGAGAGGTTGTCGGTTGAATTTACCTGTCGCCCGACCGGGCAACAGGTAAATGGTTGAATTAATTAAACAGGTACCGGATACCAAACTGCATCTGCCACCTGGAACCTGTAGCATTGGTGCCATTGACAAAATTGACCAGGTTTGTATTGTTGGTAAAGCTGTTGACCAGCGGTACCTGGTTGTTGGCGTCGGCATACGGGAAAGAGAACAGGGGTGTTTTTCCGTCTGCTGCCATCCCTTCAAATTTCAGGAAATTGCTGATCGAGGCTGATTTAACCAAACCCCAGTTCCTGTTCAACAGGTTTCCCACGTTGATGATGTCAACACTCAAACGCAGTGTATGCCGATCCCTGTCAGTTTTATTCTTCGTGTAGAAATAAATATCCTGCGTAACATTCAGGTCCAGGTGTTTGAACCAGGGATACACCACGGAGTTGGCCTGTACATACTGACCGCGGTGGAACGACATATAATGGTCCTGGTTGATAAAATTATTCAGCTGTGTCCAGATCTGGGCAGAAGTCCTCGGGTCCGATGCTGTACCGGTGGTGATACCGGACTGAGTGGCCTTGTTGTAGGATCCAACATCGATCAGGTTGATCTCGGAAGCATTTCTCGGGATATAGATCAGGTCATTGCCCGTGTTTCCGTCCCCGTTAAGGTCGCCGTTATATACGTAGGAAGTGTTGCCGGATGGAGCTGCCTCAAAAATAGCTCCGATGGAGGTAGCAAAGTGTTTGGCGTATTCAATCCGGTAGTTGGCGCTGGCAATCACCCTATGCGGCTGATACCAGGAGGGACGGGCCAGTGTGGCCGCGTTGGGATCCGTATTGGCGACTGCCCTTGCAGACCACAGTGAACTGGCCGTACTACCATTTTCCATCGCGGTTTTCACATCGCTGTAGGTATAGGCTGCGTAGACCGACAAATGCCTGAAGTATTTCTGAACGGCCAGCGTAGCTGTATAGGCATATCCCTTATTGGTGTTGGCCAGCAAGATGGCATTTCCGATGTTCGGATTGGACAAAGTGTTGCCGTTATAATATTTGTTGCTGGAGTTGGTGCCGCTCGTGGCAGTGGCGGTGGTATTGTACCTGAGCCGTTGATCCGGTCCGTTGGTAATGGCGAATGCATTGGTTTCATTCAGGTTCACATTGGACATATAAGTAGCGTTGATGTCCTTTGAGTAAGTGAACTCGCCGGTAAGCACCCAGTCAGATCCCAATTTCTTATCAACTCCCAAACTGGTTCTGAGCTTGGTCGGGTATTTGAAATCCTTTGCAATGACGTTTACCGAATAACCGGTAGGCGTAGATGTTTGAGAAAGGTTGTTGGCCGTCAGGTAATGAGAAAGACCCTGTGCCGGCGAAGGATAATAGGGTGCATTGGTTTCCGTGAACGAA
>DATJYH010000377.1:0-3122 GCA_035499675.1 Puia sp. | reverse complement strand
TTCAAATTACGAAAAAAACAGTGCGCAATATCGTGGACCGCTGATCCTCTTTTCGCTGTTACTGCAATGATACGGTAGCAGTAAGCGCTCCTACTTTAATGGTGGCGAGACTGTCGCAGGTGCCATTGCCATAATCAAATGTTCCGTTCAACGTGCTATTGAAAGTAAAAGACACAATACCCGAGCTGATATAACCGCAGGCGGCCTGCTTCACCAGCGCGGTGCTGATGGTATCGACCAGCGTGTTCCCCACGGAAGAACTGATGCTGTTGCCACCGGTTATGCTGTATACATCATCTGCAAAATTGGTGGGTGTGCCGGTGCCACCGGTTTGCGTAATGGTCTTCGTTCCGGCATAGCTATAGGAAATGGTGTTGGGAAAGGTAATATTTCCGCCGGTAACCTGCGTTTTAAATGCAATGCCGGCAGCGGGGGAAGACATATTTGTGATAGAATAAGTCCCCTGCAGGGTGTACCCGTAAACAGAATAGTTGGTGAAGGTGGCTGTAATGGTAGTGCCCGGCGTAATCAGTTTACCGGAAAATACATAAGTGATTTTTCCTTTGCGTGTAATGCCGTCCGCGCTGGTACAACCACCGCCAAAATCTACGGTAACGGTTTTGGGAAATGTGGTCAGGTCTGCAGGCGACATGGTATAGCTGGCACAGGTATTGGGGCCATTCACGGTTTTCACTTCTCCTGCTCCGTTGGTTTCAACACCCCCCTGCGACAGGGCATGGGCGAGGTACGCGATATTGTTATCAGCGCCGCTTTCGATGGCAACCTGGAACACATCCATATAGGCAATGTCCGCCGAAGAAGAAGAACTGGATAAATCGGCGGCCGTGCTGTCATTGTTCTGCCCGCTCTGGTTATTGCCAGAGGAATTGTTGTCTTTTTTACACGCAAAAAATAAAACGCTGGAAAAAACAAAAAGGCATGCAAGGCTTTTACAAAGGCTATTGATTTTCATGGTCAAGTTTTTTGTTAGAGAGTTTTTTATCAAAACGGTACGCCCTAAAACGTTTTTGCAGGAGATTTATTCTATCCGGGGCGGTGAAAATCGGTTTTTTAGGAGTAAATATCTATCTTCTTGTTTATTATACATGGATATATATAACATATTATATAACAATATTTTATCTGCCTTCAACATTTGATATTTCATGCTGCGATGGCTATCGCTTATTCAAAGGATTTGGATTGATGTTATCTGTCCCCATAGCCGGTGAAGCATTTCAGCGAATGATTTCACAAACGATCTGATAACGAAGCGAACCCATTGCAAAAAGAATTGTTTATTATTGGCAGATGAAAAAAGGGGTACTCATTTTTCTTGCTTCCTGGCCGGGTCTTTTCTCCATGGCACAGCCATCCGGCAATGCCGACAGCAGCAGGCCTGTATACCTTAATGACATCGCAGCGAGCGACAACACCCTGTTGTGGAGGATCAGCGGGAAGGGGTTGGAAAGGCCCTGCTACCTGTTCGGCACCATGCATATCCTCTGCGCCGATCAGGCGAAACTGAGCGACCAGCTTTTGACAGTCATTCACAACTGCGATGAGGTTTTTTTTGAGATTAACCTGGATGATATGGTGGGCATTATGAAATCGCTCCAGTTTATGCAAATGCGGGATGGGAAAAAACTTTCCGACCTGCTGAGTACAGGCGACTATACCAAGGTAAAATCCTATTTTGAGAATCACTCTTCACCCTTGTTGCCCTTTAGTTTGTTGGAACGTTTCAAACCCCTGCTCATCAGTAGTATCATTGAAGAAGACGGTCTGGATTGCAAAACCACCAATGGGATGGAGCTGATGATTATGAAGGAGGCGCATGCACAGCACAAAAAAATCGACGGACTTGAAACCGCCTCATTCCAGGCAGGGCTGTTTGACAGCATCCCCTACGAAAACCAGGCGAAAGACCTGGTGAACTATATCGACAGCATGAATTACTACCGGAAAATGACAAATGAACTGGCTGGCTGTTATATCCGCCAGGACCTGCACAGGATCGATGAACTCACGCGGTCGGGCGATGCAACGGTTGGCAACTATCTTGATCTTTTATTGTATGGAAGAAACCGCACCTGGGCCCGATCGCTCGATACCCTCATGCCTGGCAAATGCCTGTTGATAGCGGTCGGTGCCGGACACCTGCCGGGAGACCAGGGCGTCATCAGCCTGCTGAAAAAAAACGGGTACCAGCTCACGCCCATGAAGAATTGAAAACGGCTGGTCTTTCTGCCACCGTTTCCGGGTTACCACCTCTCCAGTCCGCTGAAAAAGAAATCTGATTCGATTTTGGCATTTTCATCACTGTCGCTGCCGTGAATTGCATTTTCCCCTACTGAAGCCGCATACAATTTTCGGATCGTACCATTGTCAGCCTTGGCGGGATCGGTAGCACCAATCAGTGTTCTGAAATCAGCTACTGCATTTTTCTTTTCAAGCACGGCGGCAATGATGGGTCCGCTGCTCATAAAGTCGACCAGTTCCCCAAAGAAAGGTCTTGCCTTATGCACGGCATAGAATTCTCCGGCCTTTTCGGGAGAAAGTTTTGTCATCTTCATCGCCACTATGCGAAAGCCTGCCTGTATGATCCTGTCGATGATGGCTCCGGCATGTCCCTTGGAAAACGCATCCGGCTTGATCATGGTGAATGTTTGCGTACTCATGTATCGTTTCTTTTGGGCGGCAAAGTTAATATAACCAGCTCATAGTTGACGTTTTAGCAAGCACAGAATTTCAGTTGCCCCGGAGGTGGTTTTATACAAAACCCGGGTAATGAATGTTGAACGGCGCTCAGGATTTGGGATTTGGGTTTTTATTCTGCAACTTTGCAGCCATTTTCATGAGAAGCATCCAGGATATATACCCGCAGCTGCGTCAGCCCCGTGAAGTAGTTATTACCATGCATCAGAAACCAGACGCGGATGCGATGGGATCTTCCCTGGGCCTGTTTCACCTGCTCCGGCTGCTCGGGCATGCGGTAACCGTTATTTCGCCCACCAACTGGGCGTACTGGCTAAACTGGATGCAGGGAAGCAACCAGGTCTTGGACTACGAATTGCACACAGCTAACTGCGACCAGCTTCTTGAGGCTGCAGAGTGGCTGT
>DATJYH010000376.1:0-4521 GCA_035499675.1 Puia sp. | reverse complement strand
CCTTGTACATCGCACATGAGTCGCAGGGGGATGTTTGGGACAAGATCATGGTCAGGATCAACAGCGCCGGTCAAAAAGAAACAATTGACCGCATTAGGAACCTATATGAACAATTCAACCCCGGGTTCCCCTTTGAATTTAATTTCCTGGATGAAGCCTACCAGAAACAATACGACGCCGAAAAAAGAGTATCTGTGTTGTCGGGCTATTTTGCCGGCCTGGCCATCCTGATCTCCTGCTTGGGCTTGTTTGGTCTCGCGGCATTTACGGCACAACGAAGACAAAAAGAGATCAGCATCCGGAAGATCGTGGGCGCATCGGTCAGCAATATCTTTGTTATGCTCTCACGCGATTTCCTGCTGCTGGTCATCATTGCCATGTTGATTGCTTTTCCGCTGGCCTGGTGGGCCATGAATCAATGGCTGGCGGGTTTTGCTTACCGGGTGCAGGTGAATGCGATGGTGTTCCTTATTTCGGGGCTCTCGATCATCAGCATTGCGTTGTGCACGATCAGCTACCAGGTGCTGAAGGCTGCGTTTGCGAACCCGGTGAAAGGACTGAGAAGCGAATGACTGGTTTGCACATTTGCCAATTCGCAAAATGGTTGAGTCATGTTAAGAAATTATTTTAAAACCGCGTGGCGAAATCTTATCCGGAATCGCCTGTTCAGCATTGTCAATATGGCCGGACTCTCCATCGGCATTGCAGGTTGCATGCTGATCGGGATGTATATCTACCATGAACTGAGCTTTGACAGGTTTCAACAGAATGCCGACAGGCTGGTACGTGCCACTACGGAATATACTGTAAGCGGCACCAAAGTGGAAGTGGGGAAAACAGGTGCCATGGCCGGGCCGCGTTTTGCTGCTGCATTCCCTGAAATTGAGTCGTTCGTGAGGATCCTGAATTTTGAGCCGCATGTGGTACGCTATGGCGACAGGACCTTTGTAGAGAAGAAATTATTATTCGCCGATTCTTCCTTTTTCCGGATTTTCTCATTTCCCCTGCTGGAAGGTGA
The DNA here is from genome assembly GCA_035499675.1 of Puia sp. Taxonomy (GTDB): domain Bacteria; phylum Bacteroidota; class Bacteroidia; order Chitinophagales; family Chitinophagaceae; genus Puia. The sequence goes on along the minus strand of DATJYH010000376.1, from coordinate 3,503 downwards.
TCCCGTCAGTGCGCTGAATGGCCCCAACAAGCTGGTCATTACAAGGTCCATGGAAAAGAAATATTTCGGCGAGGGCCATGGTCTTGGCAAAACGATGCGGGTAAGCGGTACAACGGATTATTTGGTTACGGGCATTGCGGCAGACCCTCCTGCCAATTCCCAGGTCCTGTTTGATTTTATTGCTTCCTTCGCCAGTATCCGGGCAGCCCGTTCGCCGGACTGGTGGCATGAATTGTATGCCACGTATTTTCTGCTGCATGCTTCCTCTGATGGCCCTGCATTGGAAAAGAAGATACCGGGGTTTATGAAGGAGCAGAAAGACGTAGGCTTCCCGAACGGAAACGACTACCTCACCTATCATCTTGAACCCTTTGCCCGTGTCCACCTGCACTCCCGCCTGGAAGGGATGGAGCCCAATGGCAATATCACCTACGTTTATATCCTCGCATCGGTAGCCCTGCTCCTGCTTTGCATTGCCTGTGTCAATTATACCAATATTGCCACCGCCCAATCGGCGCGCCGGATCCCCGAAATAGCCGTTCGGAAAGTAATGGGCTCGGGAAAATGGCAACTGTTTGGCCAGTTCATCGGAGAGTCGCTGTTATTGAATTTTTTTGCTTTTTTGATCGCCATCTTCATGGTGGCAGCGCTGTTGCCCTGGTTCAATCAGCTTGCGGGAACAACCCTGTCTACGGACAGCCTGGCCACGCCAGCATCCATCACAGTCATTTTGCAACTATACCTTTCCGTTAGCCTGGTATCAGGGGCTTATCCCGCCGTGATCTTGTCAAATCTGAAACTTGTCAGGATACTAAAGGCAGGATTCAGTTTTTCAGGGAATCCCGCTGCTTTACGCAGGTCGCTCATTGTTTTTCAATTCTTTATTTCCGTATTCCTGATCATCTCCACCATCGTCATTCTTCAGCAAATGGCCTATGTAAGGAATAAAGACCTTGGGTACAACCAGGATCATGTGGTGGTGATGCCGGTGGATGGCCTCATGCGACCCAAATTCCAATCCATCAAAGAAGCGATGCAAAAACTGCCGAATGTGCTGGGCGTTACCTGTGGGGCGGAGGAAACTACCAGTATCCACTGGGATGATGAAGTGAGTACTACCACCGGTGCTGGCATTGTGCCCCTGTCAGTAAGTGCTTCCCCCACGGACATTGATTTTGTAAAAACCATGGGACTGCATATTGTGGCGGGCAGTGATTTTACCCTGTCCGACTGGATGCAGCTGAATGGCGACAACAACCCCGATCCGCATACCTCCTATATGCTGAATGAAACACTTGCCAAATCACTGGGATGGTCGCCGCAGGAAGCCATTGGCAAAACAATTTACCGGAGCGGGGAAAAAGGAATTGTAAAGGCTGTGGTGAGGGATTTTCATTTTGCGCCGCTGCATGAGCCCATTACACCCCTCGTTATTTTCCTGGACTCGCAATACTATCACATTTACCAGGCTTTTGTGAAGATTTCAGGCAGCAATATCCCATCCACGATCAAGGCGCTGGAGAACACCTGGAAGGAAAGAGTACCACACAGGCCCTTTCAATATCATTTCCTGGACGAAAATTTCAACAGTATTTACCGTGAGGAACAACAGACCGCCAAAATATTCAGCGTGTTTTCTGTTCTTGCCATTGTACTTGCTTCTCTTGGATTGTTTGCCCTGGCTGCCTATACCACTGTACAGCGCGCCAGGGAAATAGGCATACGGAAAGTACTGGGGGCGGGGGTATTGCAAATTGCTTCACTGATCATGGCGGATTTTATGAAGCTGGTGCTGCTCGCATCCCTGATTGCGCTTCCGGTTGCCTGGTATTTCATGAACAACTGGCTGCATAGTTTCGCTTATCGTATACATATCAGCGCGTGGGTCTTTTTGCTGGCTTTCATAGCGGCGGGAAGCATTGCATTGCTGAGCGTGCTGTTCCAGGCGTTGAAAGCGGCGACGCAGAACCCTGTTAAGAACCTGAGAACTGAATGACTGATGTGCACATTCAATTGAATGCCGGTCTTAGTATAAAAAACAATATCATGATCAGAAATTATTTTACCACCGCAATCAGGAACCTGTTAAAACACAAAAGCCATACCATTGTGAACGTGGCCGGGCTGGCTGTGGGTTTCGCAGCCTTTATCATCATTTCGATGGTGATCTACTATGAAAAAAGTTTTGACAATTTTCACCCAAACAAAAACGCCATTTATCGCGTGGTCCGGATCGGGAAAAACCCGGTTAACCGCGAATACAGGACCGGTGTTCCATTCCCGGTTACACAGGCATTGCGGGAGGAGCTTCCTCAATTGACGAATGCCGCTGCTATTCTGGCTGATAATGATGTGCAGGTCAATATCCAGGCGCCGGATGGTTCCCTGGTCAGGAAATTCAAAGAGTCCAATGGCGTATTCATTGCAGAACCGCAGTTCTTCCAGATGTTCAACTTTAGCGTTGCGGAAGGCAGCGCCGGCAAAAATTTCAGTGAGCCGAATACTCTTTTGTTGACAAAGAGCGCGGCGGCAAAATATTTTGGCGACTGGAAAAATGTGATCGGTAAAACCCTGAACGTTGACGGGATCAACGTCAAAGTGATCGGCATCCTGAATGACCCGCCGGCAAACTCGGATTTTCCCCTGAAGCTGGTGCTCTCCTATTCCAGCCTGCAGCCATTTGTGAAAATGGACAACTGGGAAAATATTACCGACAACAATTATTGCTTTGTTCAACTCAACAGGGACCCTGCACAAACCGGCATGGAGCAATTGCTGGCAGCTTTTACCAAAAAACATATAACCCCCGTTAATACAGGTTATGGCCTGTCGCTTCAACCGTTGGGTGAGATGCATTACGATGAACGTTATGGAAATTTTAGTGGCCAGACCTTTAGCAAGGACCTGATCCTGGCACTAACCATCATTTCCACCTTCCTGCTGGTCATTGCCTGTGTAAATTTCATCAATCTCACCACGGCTCAGGCATTTAACCGTGCCCGTGAAGTAGGCGTGCGCAAGGTATTGGGAAGCCAGCGCCTCCAACTGATCTGGCAATTCCTGGGCGAAACAGGTATCATCAGCCTGCTTGCGCTGATTTGTTCCCTCATCTTCGTAGTGATGAGTATTCCTTATGTTAACAACCTGCTCGAGATCAGCCTGAATACCGATATGTTGTTCAGTACAACCTCCATATTGTTCATGACGGGCATCTTATTGATGGTAACCTTTTTGTCGGGCTTCTATCCTGCACTGGTGTTGTCCGGTTTCAAAGCCGCTCATGTTTTAAAAGCCGCATTCAAACCAGATCAGCGGAAAGGGATCTACTTCAGGAGGGGGCTGGTTGTATTTCAGTTCGTCATTGCGCAGGCACTGATCATCGGAACATTGGTGGTGGTATCACAGATGGATTATTTCCGCAATGCGGATATGGGATTTAGAAAAGAAGCCATCGTGAACGCGGGTTTTCCAAACGACAGCCTCAGCCGCACCAAACTGAGCTA
>DATJYH010000375.1:0-10318 GCA_035499675.1 Puia sp. | reverse complement strand
AGTGTTTAATTTTTCGGGTGTAACCAGGGCCATCACTTCACCGGAGGATTTGATCATGGCTTTTTTTACGGCGGTTTCATCATAATACTGACCGCTTAACCCTGCTTCCAGGTCAATGCTGCAAACACCCAGGAAACAGATATCAGCCTTGACCTGCTGGTAAAACTCACAGGTATCCTGCCCCACGGTAATAAACGATTCCCGGAGCAAACGACCGCCTGCAAAAAATAGTTCTATGCCCGGACGGTCTTCCAGGAGATTAGCTACCGGGAAGCTGTTGGTGATAATTTTAAGATCGTAATTTGTCGGAAGCAGGCTGGCAACCGCCATGGCGGAAGTACCTCCATCCAGGATCACGACCTGGCCTTTCTTCAACAGTTTCACCGCTTTTTTCGCCATCAGCCTTTTTTGCCTTCCCGCAAAATTTTCCCTCTCCTTCAGATCGTGCGGACCCGGCGCATGTGGGATGGCTCCTCCCCTCACTTCCTTTAAGAGCTTTTGAGCCGATAATTCCTTGATATCCCTCCTCACGGTATCTTCCGATACGCCCAGCTCCCGGCTCATTTCGTGCAGCAATACACTCTTGTTCTTTTGTAACCCATTGAGAATGTGCTGCTGGCGTTCCTGTTTGAGCATAACAACCGGTAAATGAACCTGCAAATATATGCAAAAACGCGGAATCTTGCAATATATTGCATACCACCTTCCTGGCCCCTGGTGCCTATTCATCTTTGCACTCCGGGCTCTTCCTGCTGCCGGTGCACGCGATCATGACATCATGGGATAAACGTCGATTGTGCTGGTCGCAGCACGGATTCTTTTTTAATCATAGATAAAACAAACTCAGGATTTTACCGTTTCTAAAGCACACCAATATCCATTTTTTTATTTTTAGATCCCTTCCTTAAAAAACCAGGCGATGAGATACCTATTTGTATTGCTGACTGCATTTGTTTTCTCTCAGGCCTACTCGCAGCGCGTTTGTCCAAAAAATTCAAGACTTTACGAATTTGATCCAAATAGTCATCCAAGGAATTTTACCGAAAGATTGGGCAACCACCCGGAGTTCCCTTTTCTCCAACGAATAAACGGCGTCACAACGCCCGATCTGTTTATCAAATCCATCAATAACCCGGCGAATCAACAGAAATATGAGCGGGAGTTCAAGGCGTTTGACCTATTGCTGCGCAATTCGGGATTCACCAGGGGTTATCTGGACCTCTCAGAAAAAAATGTAGAAAATATTTTTATCACGGCGGGCACCATTGGGAACCTCGGATTTTATGACCGGCAGAAAGATCTGATCAACTATATCTATGTAAAACTGAACCCCGCGGGAGAATCACCGGACGGCATTGCGGCCTGGAAACTCACCAACAAAAAGGGTTGTTATCTCTACGTACTGCATACCTGTGGAAATGCATTCTATCCCAACAACTCCGCCGCCGGCGAATGCTGTAAAACTTTTTCTGTTGAAACCGAAGCAAGACCTGTTGTGGTAAAAAATGATTCCTTCGACAGACCCCTGCACCTCAGCATCGATTTTTACCAGGCGAGGCTGGTCGCGTCCAAACAAAAGAAATCAGGTTATGATACAGTGGTGAACCTGGTTCGTCATATCGACAGTACGACCTCCTTCAAAGACCGCGATGGCAGACCTCCAAGAATACTTGCCAGTGCCATGCTCAAACAGATCCTGGTATGCAAGGACACTTCACTGAAATTGGGTATTCAATTGACAGCCGATAGCACAATGCCTGCGGCCAGCCATGAACCCATCCAGTTTAAATATGCTGACACCGCCTGGATCCGGGAAAACGAAGAAAAAGCTGTCTGCAAAACCAAATGGGAATTTACCGTGGAAGGCGGCATGTCGTTTAACTCGGCACCCAAGTTCAACAGCGCCACGCAACACTCTCAAACCGACGGAAGTCACCCGGCTGTGGAAGTAACATTGTCCAGGATATTCAATCACTGGTTTCAATTGGGTGTCTCCGCATCATATATCACGCTGGCCTACCAGGATGATTTCCCCTATGTGGGTGCCACCCCGGGTACCTACAGCGAAGTATTCATCGGCACACCCATATTCCCCATTCAGCTTTTTGCCAAAGCCAATATCGGCAAGCCGACCGGCTGGCAGTCAAGCATAGCCATTTCAGGCGGGTATTCCATTCCCACCTATAGTAAGATCGTCAATAATGGAAATACCCTGAACGTCAATCCACAGGTAAAGGGCGGACCTACTGTAGGTTTCAAACTTGGGATTGCCTATTTCTTTACCTGCAATTTTGGATTGGGTGCAACTTTTACCGGCCAGTATTTCAGCAATTCCAGCGCGTTGATGAACTATAATCTTTTTGCCCTCCCCATCACGGGCGGACTTCGCTTCAGGTTCTGATCACGCATTATTAACTACTTCACCCAGCCTGTATTTGAGGTGTCACAAAATTCGTCATCCCCTGGTATAGTTTTCCCCGGGGTTGCTTTTATTGACCGAATCATTTACTTTTCCTGTCCATGAATCGCATCGACAGAGTTACCGCGATCCTGATCCAGCTACAGTCGCGGAAAATTATAAGGGCGCAGGACATTGCTGACCGGTTCAGGATCAGCCTGCGCACGGTGTACCGTGATATCAGGACCCTGGAAGAGGCAGGCATCCCCGTGCTGGGAGAGGCGGGCATGGGCTACTCCATCATGGAAGGGTATCGCTTGCCACCGGTGATGTTTACGCGGGATGAGGCGACCGCTTTCCTGACTGCGGAAAAATTAATCGAAAAATTTACGGACAATAGCACCGACAGCAGTTATAAATCTGCGATGTACAAAGTGAGATCGGTATTGCGCAGCACGGAGAAAGATATGCTGGAAGACATAGAAGACCACATAGAAGTATTGAGGGGCTACGCAACACCCGATAAGGAAATATTGAACGATGCCCTGCAACCTTTGCTGAAAAGCATCTCCGAAAAGGAGGTCTTACATATCCGCTATCATGCGCTTCACGCGGTTGAAACCACGGAACGAAATATTGAGCCGATTGGTGTTTTCTTATCCGGCGGCTTCTGGCATACCATCGCGTTCTGCCGGTTGCGTAATGACTACAGGGACTTCAGGACCGACCGGATCATTGAGATCCGGAAAACCAATGAGCGCTTCGATAAAAATCACCCCAGCCTGAAAGCCTATCTGAAACAGGTGGCAGAGCAAAAAAACCTGGAAAAGATTGTCATCAATGTAACTCCTGAAACTGCCAGGCAGATACAACAGGTAAAATATTACTATGGCTTTGTGGAAGAAAAACTGAACAGGGATATGATCCAGATGACTTTTCTTACTTCCTCCCCCGAATCGTTTCTCCGCTGGTTCCTGATGGTTGCGGAAGATGCTGACATCGTGAGTCCCGCTTCCCTGCAAAAGAGCCTGCGCGAACTGGTTGAGAAAATCACCAAAAGAATTGGGTGACTAAAAATGTCGCCTGCATACCGTGTCAACGGCGGATTGTTTCTTTACAACATAGAACAAATAGCATCGCCTGATGAAAGGCTGCCGTTAAGGTGTTTTGGCTTTCAGCAGCCTGATCTCTTTACGGTTGTAATCGAGGATGCCCTCTTCCTTTAATTCATTCATCAGGGTGGTAACACTCTGGCGGCTGGCGCCAATGAGATTGGCGATTTCCTCATGGGTCAACACATTAGGAATTCGCATACTGGACGCCGGTAGATTGTCACCCCCGGGTTGGTCGTGCAGCATCTGCGCAAAGAAATTAACCAACCGGGTTTTCACATCATTTTGCAGGATGTTGATCAGCCGATTTTCAAATCGTTTGAGACGCAGGCCCACCAGTTTGCTGTAGCGAATGGCCATGTCGGGTCTCTTCCTGAGCAGGTTGTTGAAGTTATCGACTGTAAAGGAACAGAAACTGACATCGGATTTGATGGCCTGGGCGAATTCACCATGAAGATCATTTTTTTCCAATATGATCTGGCCGAAGATGTCACCCTTTTTCAGGATTTCCTTGGTTACCTGGTTTCCCTGTTCATCGAGGTATCCCAGGCGGATATATCCCTGTTTGATGAAATGAACCATATTGTAATGGAAGGCTTCAAAATAAATGAATTGGCCCTGCCTGGCTTCTTTGTAATTGTCCACAACATTCAACGCCTTGTATTCCTCTTCATTCACCTGCGACCACAGGTTATAATTCCTCACCAGCAACATCTTATCCGACTCTTCCATACATGGGTATTTGGGATGAACAATTTAGGATACAAATGTAACGAATCCGCCATGTGCCATAACATAATCAGGCCTCTCTTCATCAACCGCCTTACCGCCCGGTGATAAAATAAAAGAATTTGGGGAGTTTCTTTTTCAGCAACCTGCCCATGGTAAGCGATAGTACCAACACAATCAGCAACGAAACGACATTAAAACCGAGCACGAAAAATTGGTTGTGCTGGTAACTTTCCAGGCCGATCCGCAAAAGGGACCGCTGAACGGCCGTAAACAGGAACATATGGATGGCAAAAAGGAAAAAAGAACAGTCTTTAAATTCCTGCAGGTAACGGAATACCCGGCTTTGCTGGTTTGAATCCAGCAAATTATACAGGCTGACCAGGAAAAAAATGACAATCGCCACTTTGCCCAGGATATTGAGTACCCCTGCATAGGGCACATCCGAAGTGGCCGTCCCCAAATAGGCAAGCATGAGAATCAGCGGAAGTGACAACAACCTGTTCAGCCGTATGGTAGGTGCATATTTTTCATGATAACCAAAGTAACAACCCAGGAGGTAGTAAGGGATGAATCTTGGGGAAAAATACAGATCCACCAGGTTAAACGCGTATATGACGATGATGGCAGCATAAAAGACAAAGAACAGGTACCTGTTTTTAAGAATATAATAAAGCAGGTAATTGAAAGGAATAATCAATATCAGGTTCTGGATGTACCAGAAATTTACAAGGGGTGGATTGGCGATGCTCAGGAGGAAATTCTTAAAGCTGATGGGCTTTACCGGCAGGTACCAGAATGAAGTGTGAAAAAGATACAGGTAGGCCTCTTTGATCAGGTAGTAGAGTATGAAGAATGAAATGGACCAGAACAGGTAGGGAATGATGAGGCTATGAATCCTGGCATTCCATTTCTTCTGGAAATTAAATTTCTCCCTTGTTTTATAAAAGAAAAGATAGCCTGATATCATCGACAGGCAGGGTGAAGTAAGTTCAAACCAGAAACCCACCAGGCTCTTGTCTGTTTCCGCGCTGAGCAGGGCCGCGCTGCCCATCCAATGATTGATAAGAATCAGATGAATGATGAGAAACCTGATCTCATCAATGTGCAGTAAGTTTTTTTTCATACATGATTCGGAGATATCCTGATCGGCTGGCTGGCAGGGAGACGACGAATTGCGTCATCGTTTAAAAATAATACAATTCGGCAGTTTCTCTTCTTTTTTGCAAAAAATAATCCGCTTGATACAGATCCAAACAGCCCGCTAAACGCAGTGTGAGTGGCATGAAAAAAACAGGCAAAAAGCAGTTGATCCGGAATTTTCCTTTTTTGGGAAAATTGATCCCGCCGGAAGACAAACCGGTTTACCAGGTAGCGCATATCTTATTTATTGTCAATATATTATCTACTGGCACCTCACTTGGTCTATATATGCCAAATCCAATCGCCGTGAAATATATCTGGTTATACCTAGCAATCCAACTCAGCACCCAGGTGCTGCACGCGGAGAAAGGCCACCAGGACAACATGAAGTCCCGGGAAGGTAGTGCGGAACTGAGTTTTCAAAGCGCCAGTTTCAGCAACCGGGGTAAAGATTCTGTGCTGGTCATTTTCGATCGCTATGATCGTTCCGGTGCAGGTGTTGTGTTCAAAGTATTCTATCCCGCAAAAGATCATACCATTTCCATCAGTGGCATCCCCGCCGGGAAATATTATTTCACCATTCAATGCATGGGTCTTCACCGCGACAAGATTGAGAAGGTCGTCCGGATCAAATCCAGGAAAATGCAAACCATCGCCATCAAACTCAAGGACTGCGATGAGTTTAACAAAGAACGCGTTGTTATCCCCGCTGAACGGACCGATTTCAGCAACCTCAGGATCATTAGTATGAAGTAAGGGCCCTGCCTGCTGGTTTCTTCGGCCTGGCAACAGCACCCCGTTTTCCGGGAATCTTTCCCTCCGTTTAAAATATAACTCCCTTCTGTCCGTCTTACTCAAAGGAGCATCCTATCTGTTCCGCAAATAACTTTGTGGTAGGAATCAATAAATAATTTACATGGCAGGATCACGGAGAAACAGCACAGGGTTACCGGCGGAGATCACAAAGGCAAAGCTAAGCAGGGAGAACATCAGGAACGCCCTCCATCTATTTACTTATATCAAACCTTATCGCTGGCAGTTTGGGGCAGGATTGCTATTCATTACGCTTTCCAGTTTGTCTACTATGACCTTTCCCTATTTGCTGAAAAAACTGATCGATACTGCGAACCCTGCCATCGGGGCGGGTCAGGCATTCACCCCCGGCCGCATCGCGATTGCCATGATCGTATTGCTGGGCGTACAAATGATATTCTCTTTTATGCGCGTGTACCTGTTCACCTCTGTGGGTGAACTGGCGCTGGCAGATATCCGAAAAGATGTTTACCGCCGGATGATCCGGATGCCGATGGATTTTTTTGCGCAGCGAAGGGTGGGTGAATTGTCGAGCCGGATCAGTGCCGATCTTGGCCAGATACAGGATGCCGTAAGCTCCGTGTTGGCAGAAGTGTTGCGTGGCGTATTGACATTGATCATTGGCATCGGTCTTATCTTTTATATTTCAACAACGCTCACCTTGCTGATGCTGGCTGTGGTGCCATTGTTGATCGTCCTGGCCATCGTATTTAGCCGCCGGATCCGCAAAGTAGCGAGGCAAACGCAGGACCAGCTGGCCGATTCAAATACCATTGTGCAGGAAACCCTGCTGGGCATTGGCAATGTGAAGGCATTCTCCAACGAATGGTATGAAATAGGCCGCTATGGCAAGAGCCTCCGCCAGGCTGTAAAACTCGCTATCCGCAATGGCACGAACAGGGGACTCATGACTTCCTTCCTGATATTCGGGACCTTTGGCGCCATTGTGCTGGTGGTATGGTATGGAACCGGGTTGATGCAGGCGGGGAAGATATCATTTGGCGACATTACTGCATTTGTGGTGTATACGGCATTTGTGGGAGGCACCATGGCCGGTTTTGCTGAGCTGTACAGCCAGCTTCAAAAAACGATGGGTGCCACGCAACGTGTGAGAGAGCTGCTGCTCGCAGAACCCGAGCCGGTAGAAGATCACGAGGTGGAACCGGATCCGGTCTATCGCCTCCACGGGCAGGTGACACTGAAGCATATCGGATTCAGTTATCCTTCCCGACCGGAACTGCAGGTATTGAACGACGTTAGCATGGAGGTATCGCCCGGCGAGCAGGTGGCCATTGTAGGTCCCAGCGGGGCGGGCAAAACCACGATCGCTGCCCTGCTTTTACGATTTTATGAGCCCACCCATGGCAACGTTCTTTTCGACGGAAGGGAGGCGGGCGCACTGCCCTTGTCCCAGCTGAGAAAACAGATGGCCATTGTTCCGCAGGATGTGTTGTTGTTTGGAGGGACCATCCGGGAAAATATTGCCTATGGCAAACCAGGCGCCGGCCAGGCCGAGATAGAAATGGCTGCCAGGCAGGCATACGCCCATGAGTTCATCATGTCTTTTCCTGACGGATACGATACCATAGTGGGAGAACGCGGGGTAAAACTATCCGGGGGGCAGCGTCAGCGGGTTGCCATTGCACGGGCCATCCTGAAGGATCCCGTGATCCTGATCCTTGATGAAGCCACCAGCTCCCTGGATTCCGCTTCTGAATCGCTGGTGCAGGAAGCCCTGGAAAACCTGATGCTGAACAGGACCTCTTTCGTCATCGCCCACAGGTTGTCGACCATCCGGAATGCGGACCGGATCATAGTACTCGAAAAAGGAACAGTAAGGGAAAGCGGTACCCACCAGGAACTGATATCCATCGATGATGGGTTGTACAAAAATCTGAACAGGATACAAATGGAGATGAGTGAGGCGTGAATGGGGACAAGGAGAGCCATCAGGAAAAAACAAACCATTTTTGAAGGAGGTAGTTATAGGTCAATCCCAGGAAGACGGAGACGATGGTCTTGGAAATAATATAATTGAGCCCGAGGAAATGAGTCAGTGAATAAACGCCCGCGGCCGACAGGGCCAGGTTTCCCACCCATACCAGGATGAATTTAACCACCTGTGGTCTTACAGGCTCACCGGCAGCAGTAAACGCCCAGTTTCTGCAGAGGATAAATTGCATGATGGCGCCGGTAATATTACCAACAAAGTTGCCGAGCAGGTACCAGCAGTGAAGGATCTCTACCAGGAAAAGGGTCATGGCGTAGTCTGCCAGCGAACCAACGATGGATGCGGCCTGCGCTTTGATATAAGTCAGCATATCAAGGTACGTGCTTATCAGTGGTAGGATATAAAATTAGGCAAAACCCAAAGCGGAAGCTGCCCGGGGTATACGGGATGATGTTATCATTCTATTATTTTCCCGGCAACCGTCAGCTGCTGTCCCATCCGTCCGGAAAATCTATCTTTGACCCATTATGTATGACCTACTCTTTCATCATATTGGTTCAAAAATTCTGTTGGATGGGGCGGGAAAGGAGTTTCTGAAAACGATGTTCATTCCAAAAAAGCTGCGGAAAAAGCAATACCTCCTGCAGGAAGGGGAACAGGGCAAGTACATGGCCTTTGTCAACAAAGGATGTCTTCGTTCCTACAGCATTGATGAAGAGGGAAGGGAGCATATTGTGCAATTTGCCATTGAAGAATGGTGGATCGGGGATATGTACAGCTTTCTCACCGGTGAGCCCTCCGACTACAATATAGACGCCCTGGAAGATGCAGAATTGCTCATGATTGACCGGAAAGCCCAGAACAGCATCCTGGAGCACTTGCCCGCGTATGAGAAATATCTCCGTATCCTGCTGGAAAATAACTACGTGGCCACACGCCGCCGCCTGAACAACATGATGGCCAAAACCGCCGAGGAAAAATACCTTGACTTTATAAAGCAATACCCTCACATTACACAACGGGTCCCCCAGCACATGGTGGCTTCCTATCTCGGCATTACGCCCGAAACACTCAGCCGGGCCCGCAAACAACGTTTAACCGGAAAATAGTTTCATTGACATATGTCAATGCTTTTTCTTATCACAACTCAATGGTGAGGGCCATCCCCTGTTGCTAGCTTTGTGCAACAAAACAGTGACATGGCAACCAGGACGAGCATAGCAATTGTAGAAGCAACGGAAGAATGGGGCGCTGTCATTGCCGGTAATCTGGCAAGGGACAAGAGCCATCGGTTGCTGCTCATGTCGACGGATCCTGAAAAATTGGATGCGCTGGTCAGCAAACTAACAAAATATGGTGGAGCGGAACTGGAAGCCATTTCCTGTGCCATGGAAGCATGCTGGGAGGCGGACATCATTGTGCTGGCTGTTGAAGAAGAACAGGAAGAGATGATCATGGAAAAAATTAAGCAGGTAGCTACCGGCAAAATCGTGATCAGTATTAGCCCCCGGTTGACGGACGGCAAAGGAACATCATCGCATGTGTTGCGAAACACACTGCCATTCTCTCGTCTCGTGGAGATCGGAATCGTACGTGAGGAGGAGGCGGTAAAGATGGTTATAAGCGGGGAGGATGATGAGGCTTTATTACTGGCAAAGGAGTTACTTGATGGAGTGGAACCGGGTGGCGGAACAAAATCCACAGCGACCAGGGCCTGATTGTGCAAAACCCTCACTGATTTTTAATAAGTACATAAATTTTAAACATAAAAAAAGGCATATGGCAACGACAAAATGGGTCCTTGACCCCAATCACAGCGAACTTCAATTCAAGGTGAAACACCTGATGATTTCCAATGTAACCGGCAATTTCAAGGTGATTGCCGCAGAGGTGAACAGCCCCGACGAGCAATTCAATCACGCAAATGTTTCGGTAACGGCAAACATCTCATCAATCGATACCGGGAACGAACAAAGAGACGGTCACCTGAAGGCAGTCGATTTCTTTGACGCAGAAAAATTTCCCTATATGCAGTTTGTGTCAAAGAACTATGACGCAAAGACCGGGGTCATAAACGGAACACTGACCATTAAAGACGTCAGTAAACCCGCCAGTTTCCAGGTTGAATTCAATGGTGTGAGCAAGGATCCCTGGGGTAACGAAAAAGCCGGG
>DATJYH010000374.1:0-7346 GCA_035499675.1 Puia sp. | reverse complement strand
GTTTGGATTCAACGCACAATATAACCTGTCAGGGGATGGGGACCAACAGTTGATCGGCGGTTTATATTACCGGGTAGGTGATGCATTTATTCCAATGATTGGTTTTGTATACCACAACATCAGGCTGGTGTTTACCTATGATGTTACCACCTCTTCGCTGAGCAATTATAACGGCAACCGGGGGGCCTGGGAGTTCGCGCTGATCCAAAATGGTTTTTACAATCAATACAATGGGGACAGGCACCAATCACTATGTCCCAGCTTCAGACAGTAACATTCGGATAACAAAATTCCGCTCTGGCGCGGCAACATGGCATCGGCGGGCCCGTGCGAACATGCAGACTATTGTTAAAAAAAAGATTTCCGCGGATATCCTCACAAATGTGTCGCAATTTTATCAAATCCCTGTTTTGTCCGATTTTTACAAAAACTTGACGAAGGGATATGATGGAAGGCAAAACCATTCCTGGCAGGGAGTATGCGGCAATGTTTGGCGACATTGTGGGAGAGCAGCATGTGTTGCTGGACCGCGAATTGATGCAGCCCTATGCACATGATGAAACCGAACAACTTCATTATCTTCCCGACGTCGTACTGCGACCAGGAACAACTCACGAGATCAGTGAAATCCTGAAGATATGCAACCGCCACCGGATCCCGGTTACACCCAGGGGCGCAGGAACGGGCCTGAGCGGTGGAGCATTGCCGCAATTGGGAGGAGTGGTGTTGGCCACGGAAAGATTAAACAAGATCCTTGACATCGACGAAAAAAACCTGCAGGTAACGACCGAACCTGGTGTAATTACAGAAGTATTGCAAAATGCCGTGAAAGAAAAAGGATTGTTCTATCCGCCTGATCCCAGCAGCCGGGGTTCCTGTTTTATCGGGGGTAATATTGCCGAGAACAGTGGTGGGCCAAAGGCAGTAAAATATGGGGTCGTCAAGGACTACGTGTTGAATCTCGAAGTGGTCCTGCCCACGGGAGAGATCATCTGGACGGGCGCGAACGTACTGAAGAACGCTACCGGTTATAATCTTACCCAACTCATGGTCGGCAGTGAGGGCACACTTGGCATCGTTACCAAGATCGTACTGAAGCTGATCCCATTGCCGAGGTATGATTTGCTGATGCTGGTTCCCTTCCAGTCGCTGGAAAAAGCCAGCGCGGCCGTGGGTGCGATATTTCGTGCCGGGTTTACTCCCAGCGCACTGGAGCTGGTGGAAATAGATGCACTGAAAATAACCAGTCGCTTTGTAGACAGCAGCATTGTGCCCATCACCGACGAGGTGGCGGCCCACCTGTTAATTGAGGTCGATGGCAACCACCCGGACACACTGATGCGGGAAATGGAAGAAATTACATCGCTGTTGCAGGATTTTGATCCAGGGGAAATTTTCTTTGCGGATGACAGTGTGCAAAAAGCTGAATTATGGAAGTTACGGAAACGTGTAGCCGAAGCGGTGAAGCTCAGTGGCTATACAATTGAGGAAGATGTAGTAGTGCCCCGGGCGGCGCTGCCCGCGCTCATCCGGGGGGTAAAAGCCCTTGGTGAAAACTACGGGTTTCACGCCGTTTGCTACGGGCATGCGGGGGACGGCAATCTCCATATCCGGATCAGGAAGCCGGGGCTCAACAACAGCCAGGAAGATCCGCAGATGGTGGAAAGTCTGCGCGCCCTGTTCCGGATGGTACACGACATGAAAGGGACCATCAGCGGGGAACACGGCATCGGGCTGGTGCAGAAGGGATACATAGATATTGTTTTTAACGAAACCCAGCTCAGACTGATGCGGCAGATCAAGAAAATATTCGATCCCCACAACATTCTGAATAGGGGAAAAATTTTTGATGACTGATTTCAACTAAAAAAGTATAGCATTATGAAAAAGGTATTTCTGATCGCAGCATGCTGTTTGCTGATGGCGGGCATGGCGTCTGCCCAGGATCAACCGGCAAGCCAAGGATTTGATAAATCGAAACTGTTTATTGGTGGAACGCTCGGATTGAGTTTCGGTGATTACACCATCATCAATGTATCACCGCAGGTCGGTTATCACTTTACGGAACATTTTGCGGCTGGCGCCGGCATCAACTACATCTACTATAATTACAGATATTATGCGGCGGATGGCTCCCTGTATGAACGGGATACTTACAGCTATATAGGTATGAACGTTTTTGGCAGGCTATATCCCATCAGGCAATTCTTCCTGCAGGCACAACCTGAAGTAAACTATGTATGGGGAAAGCAATACAATTACGGTTACGCCCTCGATTATACCCTGCCCAGCCAGTTTGTGCCTTCCCTGCTTTTGGGGGGCGGTGCGGCCATTCCGGCGGGAAACGGAGCTATTACGATCAGCGTGTTGTATGATGTACTGCAAAACAGCCTGTCACCCTATTATCACCAGGTTGTATTAGGATTCGGGTTCAACATCGGGTTCTAACCGATTTTGTTGAATATTTCCACCGGGGTGCCACAAAAAATAACACGTTCTTCTGCGGCTTCATACAGGAAGCCTTCCCGCTGCAGTTGTTGCAGGTGTTTGAGCAGGTGGTTGTAAAATCCATCTGAGTTGAGCACGTAAATTTTCTTGTCGTGGATTTTCAACTGGTTCCAGGTTATCATTTCAAACAGTTCATCCAGGGTTCCAAATCCCCCGGGGAGCACGATGGCGGCATCCGCCCGGTCGTACATCATTTTTTTACGGGTATGCATGTCCGGTACAATCGCCAGTTCAGTGAGTCCCGGATGCTGATGCTCCCATTCAATCAGGAGTTCCGGAATGATCCCCATGATCTGTCCCCCATGAGCCAGCATGGAGTCCGCCAAAATCCCCATGAGTCCTTTGTTACCACCTCCGTAAACAAGTCTGAGTTTAAGCAGGGCGATCAATTTCCCAAGTTCCTGTGCATGCTGCGCGAACAACGGGTTGACGCCGGCTTTCGAGCCGCAAAAAACAACGACCGATTCAATTTTCATAAGATGAGTAAAATTCTGAAAATTAAAATTGAAATTTTAAACTTGTATTTCCTAATTTTCGGCAATTAAATATTTACCCGTTTCTCCATCATGTCACCCGCATTGTTGTTTTCTTTTGTCGTGGGATATTTTCTGTTGTTGCTCGCGGTAGCTTTCCGCACGTCGCGGCATGCCACCAACGATTCTTTTTTTATCGGCAACAGGGGCTCCAACTGGATGCTGGTTGCATTCGGGATGATCGGCACGTCGCTGTCTGGCGTAACCTTTGTATCCGTACCCGGGACGGTTGGCGATTTTTCGGGCGACGCGCACAAAGCATTCGGCTATTTCCAGGTGGTGATCGGGTACTGGCTCGGGTATTTTATCGTGGCATTCGTACTGCTTCCTTTGTATTACAGACTGCAACTGACATCTATTTATAATTACCTGCAAAGCCGTTTCGGGCATATTGCATACAGGACGGGCGCTTTTTTCTTTATTGTTTCCCGCACCGTGGGCGCCACTGCCCGGCTGTTCCTGGTGATTAATGTGCTGCAACTGTTCATCCTCGATGACCTTGGGATACCATTCGGTGTTACGACATCCGTAATGCTGCTCATGATCCTGCTGTACACCTTTGAAGGGGGCGTCAAAACAATTGTGTACACGGATACATTGCAAACCACGTTCATGTTGCTGGGCCTGGTCGTTTGCATCATTTATATCATGCAGCACCTTGACCTTTCGCTGACCAGCGCGTTCCGCGCACTTCACGCAAAGGGATATACGCAGATATTGAATACGGATGTTAAGAGCAAGGGGTTCTTCCTCAAACAAATCATCGGCGGTATGTTTATCACCGTGGGGATGACGGGGCTTGACCAGGAAATGATGCAAAAAAATATCAGCGTCCGGAACCTGAAGGATTCACAAAAAAACATGATCAGTTTTAGCGTAGTGCTGGTATTGGTAAACCTGTTGTTCCTGCTGCTGGGCGGATTGCTTTATCTTTTTTTGCTGGACAACGGAGCCGCTTACCAGGGACACCAACTGCTGTTGCAGGGAAAAAACGTGATCGGCGACGATATTTTTCCCGTAGTGGCACTGCATTACCTTCCAAAGGCCATATCGGTCATATTTATCATCGGGCTCATTTCCGCATTGTTCCCCAGCGCGGATGGAGCGCTGACAGCGCTGACCTCGTCTTTCTGTATTGACATCCTGGGTCTGAAAGACCGTGCGGATAAAACGGAGGCTGAAAAAAAACGCACAAGGATGACCGTGCATATCAGCTTCGCAGCTATTTTCCTGGCCTGTATCCTGGTTTTCAAATGGATCAACAACAAATCCATCATCAACATTATTCTCGACCTGGCCGGCTACACCTACGGCCCGTTGCTTGGATTGTTTGCATTCGGGCTGCTCACAAAAAGAAAGTTGCCGGAAAGCTGGCTCATTACCGCTGTGTGTCTCCTTGCTCCGGCGTTTTGCTATATACTGAGCAAAAACGCTTCGACCTGGCTGCATGGATTCCAGATCGGCATTGAGTTGTTGATCATCAATGGCCTGCTGACCTTCGGGGGGCTGTTAATGATCTCAAAAAAGTCGGCGGCAACAAACTAATTTTCCTTTTCACGCGTTATCTTTTTGGCAGGTGCCATCCACTCAACGGGATGGCATTTGTTATCTTATCTTAACCCTAAATAGAATTGTGTATGAATGATACGATCAGGTTATCGAAGCAGCGCAGATGGGCAGAATCGAAAGCACATTCA
This sequence comes from Puia sp., assembly GCA_035499675.1. Taxonomy (GTDB): domain Bacteria; phylum Bacteroidota; class Bacteroidia; order Chitinophagales; family Chitinophagaceae; genus Puia. The sequence continues at coordinate 2,608 of DATJYH010000374.1, read as the reverse complement.
AGCTGGCAGATCTTTAAAATCATGGCGGAGTTTGTGGATGGATTTGAGGCACTGGCAAAAATCGGACCCTGTATCTCCATATTTGGCTCAGCGCGTACCAAACCCGGTGAAAAATATTATGAATCAGCCGTAGACATTTCCCGGCGCCTGTCGGAGGAAGGTTTTGGCATCATTTCCGGTGGAGGTCCCGGTATCATGGAAGCTGCCAACAAAGGCGCGCAGCTGGGTGGCGGTAAATCAGTGGGACTAAACATCGAACTTCCCTTTGAACAGCATGCCAACCCGTTTATCGATCGGGATGCTGCCCTTCACTTTGAATATTTCTTTGTAAGAAAGGTAATGTTCACCAAATATTCGCAGGGATTTGTGATGATGCCCGGCGGATTCGGCACAATGGATGAATTTTTTGAAGTAGCCACCCTGATCCAGACAGGTAAAATGTCGCCGGTTCCGCTGATCCTGGTGGGCTCGGAATACTGGAGCGGACTGGTTGGCTGGATGACGGAAACGATGCTGAAACGTGCCGGAAATATAACGGAACAGGACCTCGCGCTTCTCCAAATTGCGGACACGGCCGATGAAGTAACCGAACTGGTATTGAACTTCTATAGCAGGCATGCCCTGCAGCCCAATTTCTAGTTTGCCATCCGGGCCTATTTTGCGGATGCAGGATTGAAGATCGTTTTTGACACTTAAAAAAATATTTTGCGGTAGTGACTGGACCTCCTCCAAGTCTGGACACGGGCGTGGCGAAACCAACTTAGCCTTAGTATACGGACTTTTACCCGGCGATCGGGTTTTAACCCGCATCTCGTATCCCGCATCCCGCGCCCCGCCCGACTCCCGACTCAACTCGTTACCTTTGCGGAAATCATCTGACATTGGACATCGTTGACAAACTGGCCATCGCATACTCCGAACGGTATACCTCTGAGGAGGACCCGGTTTTACAAGACATATCGCAGTTTGCTGAAAGCCACCCACATGCCAATATGCTCAGCGGGCATGTACAGGGGAAATTCCTCGAGCTGATCAGCCACCTTTTGCAGCCGCAGCGTATTCTTGAAATAGGCACCTTTCTCGGGTACAGTGCGATCTGCCTGGCAAAAGGCCTCGCCCCGGGCGGACGCCTGCATAGCATCGAATTGCGGGAGGAGGACGCCCGGGTTGCCGCCGCAAATTTTAACAGGGCGAATGCCGCAGATCAAATAATTTTGCACCGCGGAAACGCGTTAGATATCATTCCTACCCTGGGGGAGACATGGGACCTCGTGTTTATTGATGCCGACAAAACCGGCTATTGCGACTACTACCGGCTGGTGATGCCCCATGTAAGGTCCGGCGGACTGGTCATCGCCGATAACGTATTGTTCCATGGTGATGTGCTGGAAAAGGAGATCAGGGGCAAAAATGCACTGGCCATCCAGGCATTTAACGACCTGGTAAAAAAGGACAAATCAGCCGATAAAGTATTGCTTACGGTAAGAGATGGTCTGTACCTGATCCGCAAAAAGTAAATTTAGCTATTGTAATGAAGTTCAATGTTACGGTATTGCTCGCATGTGCTATTTACAGCAACAGTCTGTCCGGGCAGGCAACTACCGATGTCATCAGTTACATCAGCACCTATAAGGATCTTGCTGTCAGCGAAATGCAACGTACCGGCGTACCCGCTTCCATCATCCTGGCGCAGGGCATCCATGAAACCCAGGCCGGCACCAGCGACCTGGTAAAAAAATCAAACAATCATTTTGGCATCAAATGCAAGGACAACTGGACCGGGTCCGTTGTGTATCACGACGACGATCGATCGGGAGAATGTTTTCGCAGCTATAATTCCCCGAAGGACTCCTATGTAGACCATTCCGATTTTCTTCGGAACAGTCCGCGCTACCAATTCCTTTTCAAACTGGATCCAGAAGACTACCAGGGCTGGGCTTATGGATTAAAAAAAGCCGGCTATGCCACCAACATCAGGTACTCACAGATATTGATCAAACTCATTGAAGACTATAACCTCCAGCAATACACGGAAATTGCCCTGGGCAAACTAAAGCCATCCGATGATGTGCTGGTAGCTGCGGGGAACAATGGCAGCATTCAGCCGGATACGCCACCGGCCTTGCGTCCTGAGTATCCATCCGGTGAGTTCATGATCAACAATACAAGGGTTATTTATGCCAGGGCCGGCAGTTCGCTCCTCGCCATCGCCAATCAATATGACCTGCCACTGCCAAGACTACTCGAATTCAACGATCTTAAAGAGGAAGACGTACTGATCAATGACCAGTTGCTTTTTCTGCAGCGAAAAAGAAAATCCGGCTCCGGCGAATTCCATATTGTTCAAAATGGCGAATCGATGTATGACATCTGCCAGGAAGAGGGTATCCGTTATGAAAACATCGAGTCCCTGAACCAACTCAGTGCAGGAGAAGAACCTGCAGTGGGAGAAAGGATCTATCTCCAGTCCCGATCGCCCTCCAAGCCATTGCTCCGGAGTGAAAAAATCAGGAAACAGGCGGCGGCATCCGACAGCAGCAGGGAAAAATCCAGCCAGCTCACCCATGTCGTGCAGGCCCGGGAAACCTTATACAGCATCTCCCAGAAA
>DATJYH010000373.1:0-5803 GCA_035499675.1 Puia sp. | reverse complement strand
GGCCACCCTCTTCATCGGCAATATTACGGCCGTATTCCAGCAGAGCGTCAAGCGTATGCTGGCGTATTCAAGCATTGCCCAGGCGGGGTTCATGCTTTTTGCCGTGCTTACGCTGAATACCCTGGCCAAGGAAGGCATCATTCTTTATACCGCTGCTTACAGCCTGGCCACGATTGGCGTTTTTGCCATTCTGATCAAAATGAAGGACTATACCTTTGATGGCTATAACGGACTGGCTAAAAAAGACCCCCTGCTCGCGGCCATGAATACGATCTTCCTGCTTTCGCTGGCCGGCATACCGCTGACCGCCGGGTTCTTCGCGAAATATTATATGATCGCAGCCGCGCTGCAAACCGGTAAATTCCTCTGGCTGGTGATCTTCGCCATGCTATGTGCCGCCGTCAGCGTATACTACTATTTCCGGGTCATCCAGGCCATGTATTTCAGGGAAGGCGATCCCCAGCTGTATGCAATCAGCCCGTCTTTCCGGATCATCCTTGTTTGTATCACCGTATTACTGGTATTCCTGGGCATCTTCCCCCAATGGCTGACGGACAAGATATACCTGATCTACTTCTAACCGGACAGGCCGACCACTCATGGAAGAAATCCGCAACTTAGCGGCGGAATCTTTAATTTAGTGCAAATTCCTTCCCGTTTCATGAAGATCCTCGATACGCTTTCCTTATCCTTCCGCACGGTGCGCAGCAATAAGCTTCGTACAGGCATTACCGTGGCTATCATCGCCTTTGGCATCATGGCCCTGGTGGGGATCATGACCGCCATCAACGCCATGAAGCAGAAGTTCACGGAAAGCTTTGCCTCCATGGGCGCCAACGGGTTTACCATCCACTACAAGGATTTCAATTTTTTCAGGCGTGATAACGACGAGGTAAAAAAAGAAAAAAAGGGAGAGCGCAAGGAAAAGAAGTCGAATATCCGCAAGATCATCACCCGGGAGGAGGCCGAGGCGTTTAAATCGCGCTACCTGTTTCCCGCTAAAGTATCCATCAGCGTACGCGGTGTACAGGACGCCATCGTATCACTGGGCAATAAAAAGACCACACCTACTGTGCGCATTGGCGGTGGCGATGAAAATTATGCCGATCTCAATGGCTATGATATCTGGGCGGGGCGGCCACTGAGTGTGCTGGACATACAGACGGGCAGGAATGTGTGCATCATCGGCAGTGATATCGTAAAAAAATTCTTTGGTAATAACCCCGAACGGGCGCTGGAAAAGATCATCAAGATCAACGGCATTCCCTACCGGGTGGTTGGAGCGCTGGATTCAAAGGGTTCCAGCCTGGGCTTCAGCTGGGACAATTTTATCCTTACTTCCTACAACAATGTGAGGCGTTTTTTCAGCTCCAGTAATATGTCGTTCAACATCCAGGTCAAAGTACCGGATGTAAAACAGGTAGACGCAGCCATTGGCGAAGCGGAAGGCGTATTCAGGCCCATCCGCAGGCTGGCCATGGCCGAAGCCAATAATTTTGTGATTGACAAGAGCGACCGTTTTGTGGAAGAGCTCCTGCGCAACCTGGGATTTATTACCTGGAGCGCGGTGGTGATCGGGTTTATAACCCTGGTGGGCGCCGCGGTGGGGCTCATGAACATTATGCTTGTTTCGGTTACCGAAAGGACCAAGGAAATAGGCCTGGTCAAGGCCATCGGGGGGCGGAAGAGCAGCATCCGCAGGCAGTTCCTGTATGAGTCGATCATCATCAGCCTGCTGGGAGCGGGCTTTGGCATTGTGCTGGGCATTATCGTAGGCAATTCCTTCTCGCTTGTATTGAATACCGGGTTTGTCATCCCCTGGGAATGGCTGATCCTGGGCATCATTTTATGTACCATCGTAGGTCTGCTGGCCGGTTTATATCCATCCATCAAAGCGGCCCGTCTGAACCCCATCGAAGCCCTCCGTTACGAGTAATTCAGCCCGTTGAACATTCCTCCGTTTGGGCACCATTAAAACTGCACAGGGGCTATGAATTTTGTTAAAATATATTAGATTTACAGTCCCGATCAAGCGGGGAACGGCCACCAAAACTGCGGTTCCCGGAACAGACAGGAGCAGGCCATCAGAAACAATAATTTCATTTTCTCGTTACGGAAATTCCCTATCTTGTGAATCCTTCGAAAGCGTTTAAAATCCATTTTCCTGTAGGAATTTTTTTGCCTAAAATTGCGCCATCAATTTTCTTTGCTATTACATACTACAATTTTAAAACACTAAAAACAAACGATCATGGCTGAAACAAGACCAACTGCAGCGGTTGCATCCAAGAGCTCTACTTCCGTTCAACCAAAGAAAAAAAGCAATGCCATTTCATGGATGGCACCCCTGGTATGTATCATTGCCGGGTACGTCATCTGGCGTTTTATCATAGGTGCAGACAGCAATTTTACACATCCCGATCCCAATGGCGGATTTTGGCCCAACCAGGAAGGTCCCAAGGGTGGATTCCCCCGTATGTACCTGGGAGGTATCATTGTACCGATCCTGATCGGGGCACTGCTGACTGTTTTGACCTTCGTGATCGAACGTTTTATGACCATCAGCAAAGCAACCGGTAGCGGCAATATTGCCGAGTTTATTCGCAAGGTGCAATATCACCTGGCCAATAAAAACGTGGATGCCGCCATCGGCGAATGCGACAAACAAAAAGGCAGCGTAGGCAACGTCATGAAAGCCGGTTTGCGCAAATACAAGGAAATGATCACCAACACGGAATTGGATACCGACCAGAAAGTACTGGCCATCCAGAAGGAAGTGGAAGAAGCCACGGCACTGGAACTGCCCATGCTGGAAAAGAACCTCGTGTTTCTCTCTACCATCGCTTCCGTAGCTACCCTGATGGGTCTGTTGGGTACGGTAATCGGTATGATCCGCTCCTTCTCCGCATTGGGCGACAGTGGTGGTGGTGAAGCTGCACAGAAACTCTCCCAGGGGATTTCCGAAGCCCTGTACAACACAGCGCTTGGTATCGGAACCTCTGCCATTTCCATCATCATGTACAACGTATTTACCACCAAGATCGATGGTATTACCTATGGTATCGACGAAAGCGGTTTTACCCTGACCCAGAGCTTTGCTTCCCTGTACAAATAAGCGGGCGGATTTTCCGGAACAAATATTTTCAGGTATTTGTTATGGAAACAGGAGAAAACGGAATCTTTTATACATTAATAACTGAACGATGCCAAAAGTTAAAGTACCAAGGAAAAGCACGAATATTGACATGACCGCGATGTGCGACGTGGCTTTCCTGCTGCTGTCATTCTTTATTTTGACGGCCAAGTTCAAGCCCTCGGATGCGCTGACGGTGAACACGCCGAGTTCTGTGCAGACCAAGATCGCTCCCGAAAAGGATGTTGTGCTGATCACCATCGATAAAGACAACAAAGTATATCTTTCGATTTCAGATGGTAACAAGGCTCAAAAACAGGATGTGATTGATGCGATCAGTACAGCCCAGAACCTGAACCTGTCCGACGCGCAAAAGGCCAATTTTGTAAAAAAAGCCGGTTCTTATATCGCCGTTCCATTCAGCCAGCTTCCTTCCTTCCTGAACCATTCCCCGGATGAACTGAAGGGGATCGCGGTTCCGGGCATCCCGGTGGACAGCGCCCACAATGAAATGGTGCAATGGATTGCCGCCTGCAAGAGTGCCTTCCAGGGAGGTCATATGTACCTCGTTGTAAAAGGTGACAATGCAGCCAAATACCCGGCCTTCCAGGGTGTGAAGAATGCCTTTATCAAAAACGATGAAATGAAGTTCCAGGTAGTGACCAACCCGGTATCCGTACCGGTAGGAACGGAATTGTATAAGAAAAATATGGCTACCGGCAGCAAGGCCGTGAACTAGTAAACATTATTATCAACAAAAAAACTTTGCGTTATGGCAGAAATGGATACCTCGGGTGGCGGGGGGCATAAAAAAGGCGGACCAGGCGTCAAAAAAGGAAAAAAGCTCTCTACCCGTGTGGACCTCACTCCCATGGTGGACCTTGGCTTCCTGCTGATCACCTTTTTTATCTTTACCACTACCGTGAGCCAGCCAACGGCGATGAAGATATTCCTGCCCAAGGATGTGGATAAGCCCGAAGAACAGAACAAGGTAAAGGCTTCGGCGGTGCTTACCATCATGCTGGGTAAGAATGACCAGGTATATTATTATGAAGGTGATGATCCCACCAAGCTGCAGCCCACCAATTATAAAGCGGTCCGCGATGTGATCCTCGATAAAAAGAGGAGAACCGATACAGCGGATTTTGTTGTGGTGTTAAAACCCACCAAGGACGCCAGCTATAAGAACGTGGTGAATATTTTGGATGAGATGACCATCGACGCGGTAAAACGCTTTGCACTGGTGGACCTTGTTTCACCCTATGAGGCGGACCTGATCAAAAAAACGGAAGACGCCAACGGGGTGAAGTAAGCAAACAGCTGTCATTGTTTTACCTGAATCTACTTTTATAAACCATGTAATTATGGAACCTAATAAAATATTAAGCGCGGACATCCTGGACATCGTCTTTGACGGTCGCAATAAAGAATATGGCGCTTATGAACTGCGGAAAACCTACAACAGCAGGTTGAGAAATGCGCTGTTTGGAACAGCGGCATTGATCCTCCTGATGTTTGGTGCGTTCCTCCTCAGCAACATCACCGCCGGATCTAAAAAAGCGGCCATGGTGGTACAGGATGTTCAGCTGGAAGACATCAAGGAAGAAAAGAAAAATGAACCTCCTCCGCCACCACCTCCCAAGGTGGAACCTCCCAAGGTGGAAATGGCCAAATTCACTCCTCCCAAAATTGTAAAGGATGAGGAAGTGAAGAAGGAAGATAAACCACCGGAACAGGAAAAGCTGGAAGATACCAAGATCGGTACCACCAACCAGGAAGGTATTAAGGATGAAGGTATCACCGCTCCGCCGGTATCCGACAACAAGGGTGTGGTAGAAGCTCCCAAGGACAATACGGATTACGACAAAACCTTTACCAAGGTGGAAATCGAATCCGATTATCCCGGTGGCCCCGCCGCCTGGGCCAGGTACCTGAACAAAAACCTGCACTACCCCGAAGATGCGGTGAACAACGAGATCCAGGGTGATGTGATCGTTCAGTTTATCGTGGACAAGGAAGGTAATGTGAGCGACGTGGAAGCCGTGAGCGGCCCCAATGAACTCCGCGATGAAGCCGTGCGGGTTATTAAAAGAAGCGGTAAGTGGACCCCCGCCATTCAGAACGGACGCAATGTAAAATCCTACAAGAAACAGCCCATCAAGTTCAGGCTGGAATCGCAGTAAGGATCCTGGCGGATTGGATCAAGCCGGTTACCTGATGATAAAAAATTGAATCCCTCCCCGCCCCAGGCGTGGGGGGATTTTTATGTCCGGCCTGTTCCGGCAGTTTATCTTTGCAGCATGTTGGGAAAATTAACCGGTTGGGATGATACCATTGTAGCCCAGGCCACGCCGCCGGGGGTAGGCGCCATTGCTATGGTGAGACTGAGCGGACCCAGGAGCCTGGAGATCGCCAATGCGCTTTTTCCTGCGAAGGATTTACACAAGGAAGCCAGTCATACCCTGCATGTGGGTTTTTTAAAGGAGGGGGAGCATGTATTGGACGAGGTGGTGATCGGGATTTACAAAGCGCCGAAATCCTACACGGGAGAGGAAGTGGTGGAGATATCGGGACATGGTTCCCCCTATGTACAGGAACGCATCATCGAATCCCTGATGCGACAGGGTGCCCGTTTAGCCAAACCCGGTGAATTTACACAACGTGCTTTTC
>DATJYH010000372.1:0-4584 GCA_035499675.1 Puia sp. | reverse complement strand
ATAATAAACATTCTTTTTCATACGCGAGGACAGGTTGCAACAAAAGAAAGTTAACTATTTTTCTAGTGACAATAAAAAATACGATGAAGATACTTTCAGGTAAACCATTGCTAAACACCCTCTCTGACGCGTGAGTCTTCCAAAGGGCTGCGGTGACATGAACCATGTCGGATTTTGCGCCCTTCGGGTGACCTGAGCCAGGAGGGGGTAACTGCCAAAGTATGAAGCGATGACAGTAACAACAATGAATAGTTGCTTCTTCATATGCAGACGTTTAAAGCTGGCTACTGTGAACAGGTATACAGCTGACCGAATGCCAGATCGAACCTCCCCTCACTTACAATAACGGAATCCAGAAGGCCCTGTCCGTTTCCACTAACCTGGGCATACAGCGTGAAAGCAAAAACCCCTGAGATGATTTTGTTGATTGTATCCAGCTTGGTGATCTGGAAATACCTGGGGGCGGACTGGCCGGGATACGGGTAATAGTAGTTGTAATAAACCCCCCTGGAGCCAATATATTTTATCTGAATGGAGTCAATGATATTTCCAGGACCATAAATTTTATCGCTGAGTGTTCCATTCTGCTGAAATTCAAAAAAAGAAATACTATCAGGCGTATAGTTCCCTGCATCTGCAGAGAAAAAAACAGGAAGTGCAGCGTCGGCGTATAGTGGCCCGATGTTATAAGACAGCGCCACTGCCGTATTGATTCCTGTACCATAACATGGGAAAAAAGGCACCCAAACTTTTCCGTTGACCAGGCAGCCAAATGTATTTTTCCCTTCCTGTGTAATGGGCGGCAGTACCGATGAAGCTGACAGGTTAGACTTTATACACTTCGAACCATTAGAGAAAAAAAGAATGAACAGAAGATAAAAAACATTCTTTTTCATACGCGAGGACAGGTTGCAACAAAAGAAAGTTAATTATTTTTTTGGTGACAATAAGAAATACGATGAAGATACTTTCAGGTAAACCATTTCTATGACTGGAATCAGCATTACAAATGCTCAACTGCTATTCTCCTTTTCATAGTAGCACAATATAAACACCCCGCAATCTTACACCTGCCGGCATGTTGGTAGTTTATTGCTAATCTACTTCAAAATTTAATTTTGGTTATACATTCTTAAATGCCAGTCAAAGACTGGCGATAAAAGAGGCCCAAGTGAGCCCGAAGGGCGATGCAGGGTGATAAAAATAACCCGCTAAGGCCCTTCGGGAACATGAGCCAGTGGGGGCGTGTTTCCAGTGGGCATAAATGCTGATATCATCAATCTGATGATCGTACACAGGCGTTTTGCTATAAAAGATTTTTTGGTTTCTAATTTGGGCTGGTATAAATTGCTTAACACGACAATTAGGGATAGGATTGAAAGATGGAATTGTGTTGTTGTTGCACAGATGATAAAGTAATCCTGTTTTTTCAGCCAGTATAAGAATGGATTCCCGGATGCTGACGATGCAAAAAGTGCAACATCAAAACTGTCGCTGCGAATTCAATGGTTGGCCATTTGAATAAACCGCTTGCATTTTTAAGACTAACCTTCCTTTACTTTATTGACTATACTTCAATCTGACCGTTGTTAAGCGCTTCTTGTTTAGTATTCCTTCAACATTTTTGATCGGCGCAACTCCGTTCTAATTCAGTTCTCTTTTGCAGTTAGCCTGTACCCCGAAGATTCCCACTTTCGTTTCAACATGTGGGAACCCGGTCATTTGATAATACAAAGCCATCATGTAAGGAAATATAGAATTAACCAAACCAATTCAAAATGAAATCAAAAAACCTGGTCCTCGTCTCGCTGACCGCCTTAGCAGTTGTATTCGGCTCAACCGTATCAGCGCAAATGTCCGGCAAAAAACAAGCTGCAAAAAAATCGCCCAATATTCTTGTTATCATGTCGGATGATGTTGGCATTTGGAATATCAGTGCTTATCACAGGGGCATGATGGGAGGCCGAACACCGAATATTGACCGGATTGCCAATCAAGGTGCATTATTTACTGATTATTATGGCCAGCAGTCTTGTACCGCCGGAAGGGCTGCATTTATTCTTGGACAATGCCCATTCCGTACAGGTCTTTTGAAAGTAGGCATGCCCGCCGCCAAACAGGGCTTGCAGGATAAAGATCCAACCATTGCGGAGCTCCTTAAACCTCTTGGCTATGCTACTGCCCAGATAGGGAAAAACCATCTTGGCGACCGCAATGAGTATTTGCCAACGGTACACGGGTTCGATGAATTTTATGGAATTCTCTATCACCTGAATGCTATGGAAGAACCTTATGAAAGCGATTATCCGAAATCACCGGGATTTTTGGAAAGATTCGGCCCCCGGGATATTTTGGATTGCAAGGCCAGCTTGGTTGACGACCCAACCGTTGATCCTCGCTGGGGAAAAGTGGGCAAACAGACCATCGTTGATGGAGGCCCGCTGCCCCCTCATCCAAATATGGACCCAAAGGCTAAGACCAATATGGAAGATGTTGAACCGGTACTGCTCGGCCGGTCAATGGATTTCATCGACAAATCAGTTAAAGCTGGTAAACCGTTTTTCCTGTGGCATAACTCCACCCGATGTCATGTTTGGACCCACCTGTCTTCCCGGTGGGCGAACAAGAGCGGTTTTGGCCTTTACGCCGATGCCATGATGGAACTGGATTGGGAAGTGGGTGAATTGCTGAAAAAACTGGATGATTTGGGAATTGCCGATAATACCATTGTTTTATTCACCAGCGATAACGGTGCAGAAATATTTTCCTGGCCCGATGGAGGAAATCACCCCTTCCGCGGGGAAAAAGGAACCGTCTTTGAAGGAGGATTTCGTGTACCCATGTTGGTGAAATGGCCTGGCGTCATCAAGCCTGGCACCATCATCAACGACATCATGTCGGCTGAAGACTGGATGCCTACATTATTAGCCGCTGCCGGTGATCCAAATATAAAAGAGAATCTGTTGAAAGGCATTCAGGTTGGTGACAAGACCTTCAGGAATCATTTGGATGGGTATAACTTCCTTCCGTTCTTCCAGGGAAAGGATACGGCGGGCCCGCGTCATGAATTCTTTTATTTTAGTGATAACGCGGACCTGATGGCCTTGCGCTACAACGAATGGAAGCTTAGCTTTAAGACAATCAAGGGTAACCTTTTTACCGGAACGGAGGAATCAACCAATGTCCCCCTGGTTACCAACCTGCGGGAGGATCCCTGGGAACGCTACCAGGATGAAGCAATGCTCTATGGTCGCTGGTGGGGCGACAAATTATGGACCATGATCCCTGCAGTAACTCTTGTTGGGCAATACCTTTATACCTATAAAGAATTTCCGCCGAGCCAGATATCGGGTTCCCTCAGCCTGGAAAAGGCCCTGCAAATCATTCAATCCGCTGCCAGTGGTGGAGGCAAATAATGGAAGTCTGATCAGAAGCCCTCGTAATTCAATGACCCATAGCCGTGAGACATATTGTCTCACGGCTACTGAGTAGCGTAGCATACAGGCATAGAATATCAAAAGGGTTTAGAACCCGTATCTGGTTTGCAGAACGTCAATCCGGAAGGCTTATCGGGGATGTCGATTGCCTCCCCTGGTATTGTTTGAAACACTTCCAATTCAATAAATCATAGAGTCATGAAACAAACCTTAAAAAACGCTATTTGCCTTTTTTACAAGGGTGCTTGCTTGTTTACCATCCTGATTGGTTCACTGCACGCCCGGGGTCAACAGGCTCAAAACTCCGTCGATACCGGATTTTCTTTTGCCATATACGGTGATTCACGGTCTATGATGTACTTCCCCTACAAGGCTGACCAGGAACAGCAGGTTCACAAGTTACTGGTGGACATGTTTTCCCTGGTATTTCCAGCCAAGGTCTCGGAAGAAGTGGTAAATAAACATGTCAGGATAACGTATGATCCAAAATCCGGGGAGCTTCTTCAAATCGTTCAGCCCTTTGCTTCCGCAAGCGAAGTGATGACCTTGAAAATCGATAAGGGTTGGGTCACGGAAGCTTCTGTGGAGGATACAAAACTACTTCCCGGTGTAAGCCGAACGATGTATAGGATGGCAGGCGGCCATTGGGTTACCGAGCAGATCGTTAAAGAAGTAAAAAGTGGCCGGGCGAGTTTTGTACTGAATAATGGCGATCTCGTTTGGTGGGGGCAATCAGGGAAACAAACCTTCCGAGAACCCTTACTGGAAATTATTTCGAAAACAAATCCTTGATCGTTTACCCGCGCCTGACCGCGAGATGCGTGAGGCAGGACTGGATGGACGATATTACCCCGCGGTAGGGAACCACGAGGTCTGGGCAGATTCTACGATGGAAGGTTTTCTGACAACATTTCCATATCTTAAAAAATTCGGCGTGAACCTGGATAATTTAATTTATAAGTTTGATTTTAAGGGGGCCCGGTTCATCTTCCTATGGACTGGTCATTTTGACTATCGGTCCCCTTCTGAATGGTCCTCCACCCGGCCACCTTATGAGGACCAAATGAAACAGCTTCAGATTTGGATGGACGAGGCCAGGCGACTGGGCATTCACAAAGTGTTTATTGATTTCCACAACCCGGTATTT
>DATJYH010000371.1:0-5911 GCA_035499675.1 Puia sp. | reverse complement strand
GGGGACCAGACCCCGATCATTCCTTTGGCAGCGGTTACTATACAAGGGCTGATTTCATAGAAATCCTCCGGTATGCCAACCGCAGGCATATCCAGGTGATCCCCGAAATTGAATCGCCGGGCCATGCGCGGGCAGCCATTAAGGCTATGGATGCCCGTTATGACCGGTTTATGAAAGAGGGCAACAAAGAAGAGGCCGAACGCTATTTGCTGCGCGATATCAATGATCAGTCTGAATACCGCGGACCCCAACTCTGGAATGACAATGTGATCTGCGTGGCGCTTCCCTCCGTGTATCGTTTTATGGGAAAAGTAAGCGACGAACTGATCGCCATGTACGGCGAGGCAGGCGCCCCACTCGCAACCATTCATTTTGGGGGGGACGAAGTACCTGCCGGCGTGTGGGAGAAGTCACCGGTTTGCCAGGACCTGCTCCGTCAGCATCCCGAACTGCAGGGCGCTGATGACCTGTGGTATTATTATTATGGAAAACTGGATTCCATGATGAAAGCCCGCAAACTGTACCTCTCCGGCTGGGAGGAAGTGGGCCTGCGAAAAACAAAACTGGATGGGCAAAAGCAGATGATCCCGAATCCCGGCTTTTGTAACAACAATATTCACCTGCATGTGTGGAACAATATGATCGGCTGGGGAAATGAGGACCTCCCCTATCGTTTGGCGAATGCCGGGTACAAAGTGGTCCTGTCATGTGTCAGCAACCAGTATTTTGACCTGTCGTACAACAAAACATTTGATGAGCCCGGGTACTACTGGGGAGGTTTTGTGGACATCGACAAGCCCTTCTATTTTATTCCTTATGATTATTACAAAAACTCAAAAGAGGACCGTCGCGGCAACCCGGTGGCACCCGCTTATTTTATCGGGAAGGACCGTTTGACGGACTATGGGAAATCAAATATTGTGGGCCTTGAGGGGTTGTTATGGAGCGAAAATATCCTCGGACCGGAAAAACTGGAGTACATGTTGCTTCCCAAACTACTGGGGATGGCCGAGCGGGCCTGGGCACCAGACCCGGATTGGGCCACCGAAAAAGATCCGGGTAAAAGCAGGCTGTTGTATGAGCAGGCCTGGACGCAATTCGTCAATGTGATAGGCAAACGTGAATTACCGCGACTGGCATATTACAACAATGGATTTCACTACCGGGTACCGACAGCCGGAGCTGCCGTGGTAGATGGAAAAATAAACGCCAATGTGCAATTTCCGGGGCTAACGATCAGGTATACCTCCAATGGGGAAGAACCGACGCTCCGAAGCACGCTCTATACCGGTCCGATTGCAGACAAAGGAGTCATCAGGCTAAAAGTATTTGATGCCAGGGAAAGGAGCAGCCGGACGACGGAGATAGTAAACAAATAACCGCCCGGAATGGGACGATCACCTGAAACCTGCGGGTATGCAAACCTATATTTCCATGCTTCGCGGCATCAACCTGGGCAGTAAGCAGGTTCCGATGACCAGCCTTAAGGAATTGTACGAGGGCCTCCGTTTCAAGGAAGTGATTACCTATATCCAAAGCGGAAATGTTATCTTCCGGGCAACAGGCAGGGAAAATTCGACGGACCTTTGCGCCGGTATCGAAAAAGCCATCCATAAAAAATATCATTTCGAGGTTCCCGTGATCATACGAACCCGGGCGGAGATGAAAGCCGCGATCGCCGCGAACCCGTTCTTACATAAAAAAGGCATTAACCCCGAAAAACTTCACGTGACCTTCCTCGCTGAAGAGCCTGGTCAGACCCAGGTTGCGCATCTCTGCGCCGTGAACCATGCGCCGGATGAATTTGTATTATCCGGAAAAGAAATCTACCTCCATTGCCCCAACGGGTATGGCATCAGCAAGCTGTCCAATAATTTTTTTGAAAACAAGCTCAAAGTAAAAGCCACAACCCGGAACTGGAAAACGGTAAACAAACTGGCCGAACTGGCAGAATCAGTCGGGTAAGCGCTGAATACCCATCAACCCGGTTACAATGTAACCTCCGGCGCCAGGAGTCTTTTCCATTCAGGGTGTCGTTTCAGATAAGCGATAACAAAGGGGCAGTATGGAACCAGTTCCCATTTGTTGCGTTCTATGAATTCAAGCGTTTTTTCAATGATGGCGGTTCCGACTCCTTTGCCTTCGAGCGCTTTGTCCACCTCGGTGTGCATCAAAAAAATTCGCTCGCCTGACCGCTTGTATTCAATCCTGGCAAGATGGCCATCTACCCGCAATTCAAACTGGTGGGCAGTGTTATTATCAAACAATGCAAGTTCTTTATAGATGTCTAACATAGCCGATGATTATAAAAATTGGTCACTTTTGCTGATTTCCCCGGGAATGCCGGTCGGCAAACAATATTCAAATCTAGGTTATTCCGCGCGTCCGGTGAATGCTGTCCCTGACCACTTATACAATTTTATCTCACTGCACTGGCAGTCATGAAAGAGTATTGTCTTTTCAATAACTTCGTTCTGCTTATCATCCTTTTTTTACTATGCCAGGAGATACACTTCATATCAAGAACCAGGCTGCTGGTCAGCGCAGGTACGATGCCATCGTTATTGGATCTGGTATCAGCGGGGGCTGGGCCGCCAAAGAACTCTGCGAAAAAGGGTTAAAGGTTTTAATGCTGGAACGAGGCGAAAATATAGAACACCCCAATTATCCGACGGCTACACGCAGTCCATGGGACTTTCCACACCGCGGGAGCCTGACTGCAAAGGATAAAAAAGAAAAACACATACAGGCAAGACATTATTCCTACCGCGAAGACAATAAGGATTTTTATATCAACGACCTGCAAAATCCCTATACCGAACGACAGCGGTTTGACTGGATCCGTGGCGACATAGTAGGCGGACGCTCGCTGCTTTGGGCCCGCCAATGTTATCGCCTCAGCGATCTGGATTTTGAAGCCAACCTGAAAGATGGTATTGCTGCGGACTGGCCTATCCGTTATAAAGACATCGCTCCCTGGTACGACTATGTGGAAGGTTTTATTGGTGTAAGTGGTCAACAGGAGGGTTTGTCCCATTTACCGGATGGAAAGTTTCAAACGCCGATGGAGATGAACTGCGTAGAGAAATATTTTAAAACTAAAGTGGAAACTCATTTCCCCGATAGAAGAGTCACGATTGGAAGGACTGCCAACTTAACGGCGCCGCTGCCGGGGAGAGGCCCCTGTCAATACCGCAATCTTTGTCACCGGGGCTGTCCATACGGCGCCTATTTCAGCAGCAATTCCAGCACTTTGCCGGCAGCATTCGCCACCGGCAATCTGACGCTCAAATCAAAGATGATCGTGAACAGGGTGCTCTACGATGAAAAAAAACAACGGGCCAGTGCCGTGGAAGTGGTACATGCCGATACGGGACAGGTGGAAGAATTTTACGCGACGCTCATTTTTATCAACGCCTCCACGGTTGCGACGACTTTTATTTTACTGAACTCTTCCTGTCACCGATTCCCCAATGGGCTGGGCAATGGCAGCGACCAGGTGGGACGCAACCTGATGGATCACCACAAAAGCCCGGGCGTCTATGCTACCATCGAAGGATTCGATGATGAGTACTACTTCGGGAGAAGACCGAATGGCATTTATATTCCACGCTACAGGAATCTTTCTGAAAAACGCAAAGACTATATCCGCGGTTTTGGATGCCAGGCCGGTGCTTCCCGGCAGGGGTGGGGCAGACAGCATCACGAACCCGCTATCGGAACAGACCTGAAAGACGCATTGGAAGAGCCAGGCCAGTGGACCATGGGCTTTACAGGTTTTGGCGAATGTTTGCCGTATGCAGAAAACCGGGTAACGCTGAACAGTGATCAAAAGGATAAATGGGGAAGAAATACGCTAACGGTGGATGCAGCATTCAAAGACAATGAACGGAGCATGCAGGCGGACATGATATCCTCCATTTCCGAAATGCTGGAAACAGCCGGATTTAAAAATATCCATACCGAAGGCAAGATGTCCTTCCCCGGAAACTCCAATCACGAAATGGGAACGGCAAGGATGGGCAGGGATCCAAAAACATCCGTGCTCAACGCGTTCAACCAGATGCATGAAGTCCGGAATGTATTTATTACCGATGGGTCCTCGATGGTGTCCACCGGTTGCGTAAACCCATCACTGACCTATATGGCCCTGACGGCGAGGGCTGTTGACCATGCCATAAAAGAACTCAGGAAAAAAAATATATAACGCTTCGAAACAGCAAATTCTCAGTTATTGAGGATGGTAAGCGGCAAAATAAATTCCCATTGATTAGGTCCTCTTCCTTCAAAATCAGGATCGACCAGGCGGCTGTATCGTATTCCAAAACTAATGGGTAACTGGTTCCACCATTTTGTATCAAAATAGAGTTCCGCGCCATAGCTCCGGTAAGTTTGTTCAAATTTGGATCCGCTGCTGAAAAAGTCCAGCGCCTGCGTATAGTCGTAATAGATATTGGCCCGGATCCGCAGAAAATAGATCATCTGCCCAAAGCCCCAGTCCGGATATACCAGCGGGAAATGATAATTGGCGGTCAGGCGATACATCTGGTAAAAATTCTCACTGCTGTATCCCCGTGAAAATGGAAAATTGTTGGAGAAACGTACATTATTGAGAGTGTCTCTTTGTTGAAAGGCAGCGCCAAGCACAAGGCTGTGCACGGGTGTCAATCCAGGGAAATAAAAATAACCGGAGGCAAGAAACTGGAACGCAGTATAGGTGGTCACAGCCTGGTTATGGCTCAATGATATCGATTGGGCCCAGGATGGATAGATCTGCTGCTGTGCCATTTGAGACTGATGAACAAAGTTGACTACCGGGTCCACATAGGCGAACCCAGCACTGCTCAGGCTGTCCTTGTAGGTCCCCGAATAATAGCGCTGGTTGTAGACGATGTCACTGCCCGCCCGCATGGTGGTAAAACTTGTGCCCCGACTGAGTGTGAGTGGCACAGAAAACCCGGCCCGCACCTGCATTTCATTCCAATACACTTTTTGTGTTCCGTACAATGCATTTCGGTTAAAGGTGTAGTTGTACCCCGCATCCAGCCAGGGAAAGAAGCCGCCATAAGTGGCATCTACGCCAAGCTGTGTATATTGTTCATTTCGGTTATACTGCACATATAGATCGGACTGCAGCGTGCTTAGTACATTTTCACTCACAAGGGAAAAAGTGTAGAGCGGATCGTTGACATAAGGCCGCCAGCTGTGAAAATTGATCAGTTTATGTGTCAGCGGATAAGAAGATACCGGGAAATTGCCCGGTTGAACCTTGTCAAGCAGGTCGGCGGGGCCTCTTGCAAGCGCAGTGATACCCTGTGTCGGCAATGGGGTCGTCATCAGGTCGGCTGCAATGGGTTCAAAACGAACCTTGCCGGCATCGGTGTTGGACATCATATACCCGACCGCGGTGAAAGAGGTCCAGGCATACTTTCCGTCAGCACCCTGACATGCATAGTCGCCGGTACTCACATTCCCCGAAGGGAGTTGGAGTTTGTACAGGCGACCATTTGTTGCGGCAAACAATGCATCGTGGTCCTGCTGTGAAGCCGTGAAATAGATGGTATCCCCCTGCACAGCGGGGAATCCAACCGGGTTCATGCTGAATAAGGTGAGATAGACCGGTATACCATCGGTGATGTTCAGGATAGCCAGTGCCATTTCTCCCCGTTGGTTCCGCACGGCCGAAACGAGCTGGTGGTCATTCATGAATTTGGGTTGGCTATAATATAACTGTTCGGGGTTCGGAAGCACCTGCTCAACAGTTCCTGTTTCGCTATTTAGGATATGTATTGACGTTATCCCATCCTCCGCCTGCCTCACCACCACGATATGTTTCCCATCTGATGAAATATCGGGTGAAAAATATTTCGACTGACTCGTGACCCTTCTTTCCTTCCCGGTATGAAGGTCA
>DATJYH010000370.1:0-3519 GCA_035499675.1 Puia sp. | reverse complement strand
GAAGCGGTTCTTTTGTCCACATCTACGTATTGGTATGAAACTACCTTGTCGGTTTCAAGCGTGATCAGCATGCGCCCGCTGAAGGGAGCTTTGAACAGGGCCTTGACCGATTCGCCGGAATAATAAGAAGATTTGTCCGGTTCTATGTCGATATGCCCCTCATTGTTTACTTCAAAGGAAGCATTTTCCGCTCCCCATGATCCGTAGCTGTAAAATTCTTTGCTTACATAATTGCCGGCGCCGGGCAGCGAGACTCTTAGCTCATATTGTCCGGGCGAACGCGGAATAAAGGAGTACAGGCTGTTTTCCCCGGTTATGGACAGGGTCTCCGATGCTACCAGTTTGTCCTCCTTTTGAGATTCATATTTGAAATAGCTGCCATTTCTTGACAGCACGGTCCTGTATTCATGCCTGATCACTTCCACCCTGGCCTGTATACCGGCAAGTGGTTTTTCACTTTTATCCAGTGCGATGATCGGGAAGCTGATCTTCTGGTTCAGCGGGTAATACCAGTAGCCATCATCCGCCACGCCCAGGAAAACAGACTGAGTATAAATGGGGACAGAACTGGAACGGCTCACGGGCCGGCCGGTTTCATCGAATACCGTGGCATAAAAATTAGTCTGCAGCATACCCAGGTTTTTGTACATATCGGGCACTTCATATTTTTCAGACGCGTTGCCCTGGTCGTCCGTCTTTCCCTGGCGCACGATTTTATCAAAGAAGGAAGTCTGGTTGGCTAGGCTGAAATCATAATTGCTGTACTGCTTCGAGGTAAAAGCCTTCTGTTTGACCTGTATCTCACATTCATAGTTCCGGTTGGCAGCAGGAGGGCCAAAGAAGTTCACCGCATGGATGGATAGTTGTGAAACTTGTCCCGGTATCAGGAATTCTTTGTCCAGTTTGGCCGTAACCTTGATCCGGTCGGGAACAAATTCTTCGATGCGAAATGTCTGGGTGGACAGCAATACGTCGGTGGAGGTATAGAGTTCCAGTGAATAGGAGCCGGTGATGGCGGAGGGTGAGAGGTCGATACTGCCTTCCAGCGAACCCTGTTCATTCAGGCTCTTTCTAAAAGTTTTCAATTCCCTGCCGTTGGGGAGCAGGAATTTTAGCTTCATGGGAATTTCACCGGGTGATTTCCAGGACTGATCGCGGACGATCACGGAGAAATTCAGTTTTTCACCTGGCCGGTAGATGTCTCTTTCGGGATAAATAAAGGCATCCAGTCCCGTGCTGTTGCTGCGTTTACCCCCCACTTCAAACCTGGATGTATTGACCCGGGTGGAGTTGAAGGGGAGATAGTTGAAATCATCGGCGGTTTTGGCAATGATCATAGCAGGCCGGAAGCCGATGAACTCGCTCCGTGAGTATGCGATTTCAGCCACGCCATCTGCGTTGCTGCGACCCATACCCAGCAGCTGGTTGTTGGCGCCATAAGCCAGGAGATTGACTCCCTCCAGGCTGGTTCCTTTTTTAATGGAATTGGCGAATACGAGGATCTTGTCTTTTCCCTCTTTGGCAATCAGGCCGATGTCTGAAAGAGAAATAAACCTGCTGTCTCTTACCCAATAGTCGCTGGAGGATCGCAGCACGATGTGATAAATGCCTTTAAAATCCGGGAGCTTGTCGGCGATATTCAGGTTAAGCAGCCGGCTGTTTCCGTATTTCGGGAGTGAACGGGTATCGATTTCTTTTTCATACATCACATCCCCCAGGAGCCCCTCTGTGTTGTCATCCACACCGGCATCGTCTCCGTTATTATCCCCGGCCCAGGCCTCCCTGGGGTAGTAGGCAGTGCGTTGCGCAGCCAGCAGATTGTTTTCATAGATTTTGGATACCACCAGCTTCAACCTGGCCACATTGGTGATCTTTGCTTCAATATTTTTTTCTCCCTGCCCGGAGAGATAAATGCCTTTGGAATTGGCAAAACTGATGGAAGGTTCGAGTTGGCCGAATGCAACCATATTGACATAATCCTCCCGCAAAGTACCACCCAAACGGCCACGCAGCCCTTTTGTGATGGTCAGCTCGTAACTTTTTGCAATATCAAAGTTATCGCTGCGAATCAGGAAGCCGTCTTCCTGTATTTCCACCGTGAACCTGACTTTTGGGTCAAATTTTATAAAACCCGTCAGCTCCGCAACAGATACCTGCTGGCTGGTCATCACTTTAACCGTGCCACCGACTCCGTCCTGTTCGGCGGTGATATCGTTGATATGCAACACAAATGGCGAAAGGATGCTGGTGTTGATTTCTGCTTTGTCGGGGGTTCCGTTGTTACCGCCTTCCGGCACAAGCCCCTTGTCGAGAATGATTCTTGTGTCGTAATCTTTATCTTCCATCTTCAGGTTCAGCAGTCGCAGAGAAATTTTGTCGTCGGCCGAAAGCGTCTGCATGGTATACTCGACCGGCTGGCCTCCTATTTCAATGTGCAATTTTTCCTTTAATGAGGCTGGATTGACCGGGTAGTTGAAAAACAGATCGATCTGCGGCAGGGAACTGCTCCCGGCTTCGTCCTGCACCACCCAGGTCGCATGGCTGTTTTCCAGTTTTAGTTCGGGGGTATGAAAACTGATATTTGAGGATTTGCCGATCCGTCCATACCTGCTGAACTGCAGGATGTCGTTTTTAAGGGTTGCCCGGTAGGAGGTAGCCGGCAACAGGGATTTGGAGGGCGAAAAGACAAGCTCATCCGGGTGCTCCCAGCGAAAACGACCGGGGATCTTTGGTTCGAAAGATATATACTCCGTGGAATCCCACCGGTTGAGGAGAGAATCATTGACCAGGGACTTGTCGAACCGGAAAACAAGATTACCAATCGGAGCCACCTCATCTTTGGCATTGGTATAATCCAGGTTGACGATGTTACGGTTACAGGAAAACAAAAAAGTAATGATTACTGCAGTAGTCAGTAACAGGAATTTGATACGCATAAGGAGGCCAGTTGTATATTAATTGGGGAAAACCATTGTTAAAATACAAAAAGCTGTGAAAATATTGCCGGGAAGGCGAAACACAGCATTGAAATAAAGAAATTAGCCGGGAATAACTATGGAGGGTGAATGGAGCTGTTCATGGTAGTGGAAGCAAATACCAGGAAAAGGTAGGTAACAGTGACCTGTATTTGCAAATAAACGAGGATAAGGATTTGTTAATTTCGTGTGACGAGATGTGCCATTCCGTCAAGCTGTAGTACAAGTGCCAAATATGCCACCCCCTACCCAACACATCAAAACTTTATTGAAACGGCTGCTTCTCTCAGCCATAGCATTGTTTTTGCTTTTTATATTGCTTAACCTCGTTTTTCCCCTGCCGGATAAAATAGAATATTCAACGATCATTACGGATGATCGGGGTGAGGTGATTCACGCGTTTCTGACCCGGGACCAGCAGTGGCGTATGAAAACCAACCTGGATGAAATTTCGCCCCTGCTCAAAAAAACCATCATTGAAAAAGAGGACCGGTACTTCTACTATCATACCGGCATCAACCCCTGGGCGGTAGGCAGGGCGTTT
>DATJYH010000369.1:0-2548 GCA_035499675.1 Puia sp. | reverse complement strand
CTGGCTGTACAAAAAATTCGGAAAGCTGCCGGCCATGCAGGCATTTCTGTATGGCGTCAAACCCGCTATCATCGCGGTCATCCTGGCCGCCATCTATCCGCTTTTAAAAAAAGCTTCCAAAACAAAAGGTCTCATCCTGCTGGGCATGCTTTCCCTGCTATGTTGTTTTTTGGGCGTTAATGAAATCTTTGTGATCCTGGGAGCCGGGCTACTCTATCTGCTACTCTCTCTTCCGGCATCAGGCCCGGCAAGAAGCCTGCTCTCGCCATCTATCCTGCAGATATCTTATTCAGCTATTTTTTCTGCCGCCAACATGCACCTGTTCTGGACCTTTCTGAAGATCGGGTCCATCCTGTATGGCAGCGGGTATGTATTGTTT
This sequence comes from Puia sp., assembly GCA_035499675.1. Taxonomy (GTDB): domain Bacteria; phylum Bacteroidota; class Bacteroidia; order Chitinophagales; family Chitinophagaceae; genus Puia. The sequence goes on along the minus strand of DATJYH010000369.1, from coordinate 2,169 downwards.
GCTTTGCTGGATGCAGAACTTGTACAAAAAGGCCTGTTGTCAAGGCAGGAGTTGATTGATGCCATTGCAGTAGGACAGTTTACTCCGGGTCCCGTTTTTTCCGCGGTGACTTTTATCGGTTACCAGATCAATGGATTCAGCGGAGCTTTGTTTTCAACCATCGCGGTTTTTTTGCCTTCTTTTATTTTTGTGTGGATCCTCAATCCCCTGATTCCCCAAATGCGGCGCTCTGTCCATTTCGGAAATTTCCTGGATGCGGTGAACATCGCCTCGCTGGCCGCCATCCTCTATGTATGCTACCAGATGGGGGTAAGTTCACTCCAGGATTGGCGGAGTATTTTGATCGGATTACTGGCAGCAGCGCTTCTCTTCACGCAAAAAAATATCAATTCCGCCTGGGTGATCCTCGGAGGTTCATTGGCTGGTTACCTGTTGCTGCTGATATAGCGTAAGACAACAGGTTTTTACAAATGGGCTTTCGCCGGCACAGCTATAATTCACCGTCTTTTTACGATGCACGACAATTAAGGCAGATTTTTCCACCATTCCACCGATTCCCCAAAATCATGGAGATTCACCGCCTGGCCGATCATCGGCGTAGTGATGGGGAGGTTGCTGGTTTTTGCAGCGGCGCTTACGCGGATGATGGGGTCGTCCCAATCATGATTGCAAAGCGCAAATTTCGCCCAGTGAACGGGCAGCAGTCTTGCCGCCCGAAGATCTTTTGTGGCCTGTACCGTTTCCTCCGGCAGCATATGAATATACTTCCAGCTCTCATCATACTGCCCACATTCCAGGATGGCCAGGTCGAATGGACCATACTGATCCCCGATCCTGGTAAAATGATCATCGTAACCTGAGTCACCGCCGATGTAAAGTTTCATTTTCGGTGTCTGGAGCGCGAAAGAAACCCATAGAAAACGGTTTCGCTTAAAACCCCTGCCCGAAAAATGTCTGCCGGGAAATGCCTGTACGGTGAAGCCATCGTCCAACTTCACCTGCTGCTCCCATTCCAATTCGAGTATACGGTCTTTTTCAAATCCCCATCGCTCAAGGTGTGCACCGGTGCCCAAACCGGTAATGACCCGGTTGATTTTTGGTTTCATCGAAACAAGGGTCTCGTAGTCCAGGTGGTCCCAGTGGTCATGTGACAGAAAAAGATAATCGATGCCCGGAAAATCCCCGGGTATATAGATGTCCGTACCCTTAAAACTCCTGGTGGTAAATTTTAAGGGCGAAGCTGCGCCGCTAAACACAGGATCCACCAAAATCTTTTTTCCGTCCACCTGCATAAAGTAGGAGGAATGGCCGAACCAAACCAGAATGTCGGTATCGGGCGACAACGACAACAAGTCTGTTTTTTGAGCGGGAAGCGCCTGCGCGGGAATCCGGCGTTTTCTCCGGCTTAAAAAAAATTCCGACAACACCGAAAAAAAATTGACTCCCTCCGTCAGCGTAGGCGTGAAATGTATATTTTGAAATTGGCCGTTGCGAAAATGGGGTGATTGCCTGATACGCTCCATGCGTGACCCGGACGCCCTGCTTCCGAATTTTGGCAGGTTCATATACCAGGTTATGGTCAACAGCAATAACAGGATGCAAGTCAACAGGATGATCATTGTTGTTGTTTTATTCAATCTATCGATAACGTATAACCGCGAATGAATCTTCAGCGCATGATACGCAGCATGAGCCGGTCGAATTGCCGGTCTGATAATATTTTCCGGACAAACAGGATGGGTTTGGCTCCTCCGCCGGTGGCGTACCTGGTCCTGGGATGCGGAACACGGATGGCTTTTTCAATGGTTCTCGCTACAATATTTGGATCGGCGCCACGCTTATCGGCACTTTCAAACATGCGTGCATGTTTTTTTGCCAGTTCCTGGTAAACCGTATGCCCGGATGTTTTTAAAAGATTGTCCCTGGCAATACCCGTCCATTCGGTTTTGATGGTGCCTGGTTCAATGATGACCACCTGGATGCCGAATTGTTTCAATTCCATCCGGATGCTGTCGCTCAACCCTTCCACGGCAAACTTCGTGGCATGATACCAGGCACCATGCGGTTCCCCGATCTTTCCGCCGATGGAAGAAACGTTGATGATCTTTCCATAATGCTGCTCGCGCATTCCCGGAAGCACCAGCTGTGTGAGCCTGGCCAGTCCAAAAA
>DATJYH010000368.1:0-3483 GCA_035499675.1 Puia sp. | reverse complement strand
GAATTATGAACCTTTAATTCACTCATGCGTGTTATGGGATAAAATGTTATGCTACGATGGATGTTGCAACAGGCCGATCTTTTACGCTCAGCGCAAAAATAGATTATCCGGCATTAACCGGGCAACAACAGCGGCAGGAATATAGAATTGATGGCTGCAGGGGAAATATTTGATCAAAAATACGGAAATTATGGCTACCGTCAGGGCAGTTGGAGATCAGCTACCAGCGGGTGATGATCCGAGTAGGGAAGCGGGAACTTGGCGCATTGCAAAACGCCAAAGGATTTGTCGGCCAGGATATAGTCGATCCGCAGGGTCGGCGACAGGTGAACATAGGTTCTCCCAATGCCAAATCCTCTCTCGATAAAGGCATCCTGCCGGCTGCCGAGAATATGGAAGTAGCTGTACGAATTGGGCACATCGTTGAAATCACCACAAATCAATAGTGGGTAAGGGCTTTTGTCCAGCTGTGCCCTGACCGTATCCGCCTGGCTGCTGCGGAGGCTGTAGGCTCTTTTTAATTTCTTGGCGATAGATTTCGACGCTTCCAGCATGCTGTCTTCCACGTTGCGGATGATCTGGAAATCCCGGAAATCCTTGTTCCGGAACAACACCGACTGCAGGTGGGTAGTGAACACGCGGATCTTTTTCCCGTTGATGTCCAGGTCGGCCAGGATCAGGCTTTCCGAAGCTTTGATGCTGTCGGGGCTGCCGTATTTGATCTGCAGGGTATTCACGATCGGGTATCTTGAAAAAATAATGACACCGGTTTCATACATCCCCCCGTTGCCGCGGTAGTCGTGCGAAAAAAAATAATAAGGGTAGCCGAGTTGTTGCTGGATATAGGGAATGTTCTCGGTAAATCCTTTGGCATTATGTGGTTCAAAGAACTCCTGGAAACAGAGCACATCCGCGTTCTGTTGACGCACAAAATCCAGCATGCGTACCCGGTGGCCGGAAGCTCCTGCTTTCCTGGTGATGAACTCGTCCCATCGGCGCACGTTCCAGGTCATGACACGGAGGGTATGTGGGGACCTGGCTGAATCAAATTTCCGGGGGAAATTAAAAGCGAAAAAGCTATGGATGTCCTGCCAGCCGATGAGCAGGGCAACAATAGAGATGACGGACAACCAGCGGGAATAAAAAAAAAGCCAAAAAACCGCGAACCCCGTCACCAGCAACAGGAGCAGGGGGAAAACCAGGCCCAGGAGGGAAATCAGCCACCATCTTTCCGGGTGCAAAAAGCTGTTGGCACAGGCAAGCAGGAAAAGTGCCACCACAACAATGTTCGCGATGATACAGGCGCGTTTGGTGAATGTGCGGAGGAGGGCCATGACTGGCCTGTAAATTACAAATCTTCTTCTTCAGCAGCCCGCTTAAGGATGTCTTTTTCTTCGTCTGTTAAAAAACGATAGCCCTGCTGATTGATCTTATCGAGGATGTCGTCGATTCTTTTTTGTGTGATGTTGGGTATTTTTTTGAAAGGCTGGGTGCCTGACACATGGTAGAAGAATTCATCCTTTGACGATCTTTTTTGTTTCCGTGTATGTGGATTGAACAGATCATTGCACCAGTTGAAAAAATTATTCATCCAGATGCTCCAGTCATTTCCGCGGCGCATCTGGTAAATAAAAAAGAAACCCATGGCGGCGCCACCAACATTGGCGATATAGGCCCCGGAATCACCATAGGAAATACTCGAAAAATTTACCAGCACATACACCACCGTCAGGATCCATAGCGGAATGCCTCCGTTGATCATGGGGAAGATGCGGTAGTCGGGTGCCACACTGGTTGTGGCCACTGCAACGGCCATAATGGCGGGGTTGGCCCCTGAAAGCAGCGCGGTAGGAATTTGCACCTGCAGCCTGGGAAAAATATAATAACTGAGAATGAAAAGCACGGCTCCGGTGAGACCGCCATAGATATAAACAGGCGCCAGCTTCCTGTTCCCGGTCAGGTCCTGCATGATGTATCCGAAACTCCAAAGCCAGAACATGTTAGAAATAAAGCGAAAGAGGCGATGGTCGGAAAACATGTAAGTGAGGATCGTCCAGGGCCGGCCCATCAGTTTTTCAAGATCGGCAGGCAATACAAACCAGTTGTAAACATGTGTGTAATAAGCACCCGGGTCAAGCGGTGCCAGCAGGTAAATGACATAGATGAACTTGAGGATTACAAACAAAACCGCGTTGAGGATGATAAGATGAAACAGGGCATTGCCATCCTGTCCAAGCCCCATGCGCTTCCGGTAACTGTCTTCCCTTACATCCATAGACATAGCATATGAAATTACAAAACTTAAACGAGCGGTATGGCCTGTCCCGGTATGTTTATTAACATCTTTAACAATAAATGGTTTAATAAAAATTCCTGCGGTCATGTTTTTTCCAGTACAGAACAAGCAGGATGCCCACAACGGCTCCGCCGAGATGCGCCCAATGTGCAACATTGTCGCCTGCGGAATTGCGCACACCGGAGAAAAGCTCAATGGCGGCGTAAATCAACACAAACCATTTTGCCTTGATGGGGACAAAAAAATAGAGGTAGATCAGGCTGTTTGGAAACAGGTATCCAAAGGCGGCCAGGCATCCAAATACTGCGCCCGATGCGCCCAGCGTGGCGCCATTGATCGGGGAACTGGGATTATTCATGAATTCATCCCGCACTTCCTGGGGGTACTGCTGCAGGCTGGCGATGATGGGTGACATTTCTTGATACAACACAAACAAGTGAAGCAGCCCGGCCCCGATGCCGCAGGCAATATAAAATACCAGGAACCTTTTAGGACCCCAGTAATTCTCGAGGATGCTCCCAAACATCCACAACGCAAACATGTTGAAAAAAATATGGTCCCATCCGCCGTGCAGGAACAGGTAGGTCACCAACTGGTGCGGCCGGAAATAAATGGAACGGACATCATGCAAAGCAAACAGGTTCTCGATATTGAATGAATCGGAATTCCTGAACGTCAACTGTGCCAGGAAAACCAGCACATTTAAGATGATGAGGTTCTTGATGACGGGTGGGATCATCTGAAATCGTCCGGGCCTGAATTCTGTCATAACATTCGGTTGTGTAAAGGCAGCAAAATTAATATTTATGCGCCAATGAAAATAGTTAATTCCACGGGAGGTAGATGTATCCGGCCGGCGGGTGTCAGGAGGACCGCAATGTTAGCTGTACTACATTTTCAATATGATGGGTATGCGGGAACATATCGGCCGGCTGGACCGCGGTCACCGCATATTTTTCGTTCAGCACGGCCAGGTCCCTCGCCTGCGTGGCAGGATTACAGCTCACATACACCACACGTTGTGCTTCCATGTCCAGTATTTTCCGGCTGAGTTTTTCGGTCATACCAGCCCGTGGGGGATCGGTGATGATCACATCCGGTCTTCCGTGCCGATCGAAAAAGGCATCGTTGCAGATTTCTGTCACGTCACCGCAAACAAAGTCTGCGTGACCGATGCCATTCAACGC
>DATJYH010000367.1:0-3810 GCA_035499675.1 Puia sp. | reverse complement strand
GCCCGTACCCACCGCACAGTACAGATGGCTGTATTCATTTGGATGAAAAAGCTGAAGCATGGCCCCACTGCCCCGGATGCCCGGGGGACCCGCTCCGCCTTCAGGGATCATACAGGCACCGGGATGGTTTTTCCGCAGCTGCTCCAGAAAAGCGGGATCCTGTTTTTGCCGGTAATCGGCCCGGCTGATAAATTCCAGTTGCATCCCAAAAGACCTCGCATCTGCGAGGGTGGGGGATGATCTGTCAGCTTCTTCTCCGCGAATGATGCCAACGGAGGCGAATCCCGCGGCCTGCGCGGCGCATGCGGTGGCCACGATATGATTGGAATAGGCTCCGCCAAATGTCAGCAGTGTGCTGCATTGCTGATCGATGGCATGCTGCAGGTAACCCGCAAGTTTGAACCATTTGTTTCCGGAAATAACCGGGTGAATTTTATCAAGCCTTAATACGTCCGCCCTGATTCCTTTTTTTAAAAATAAAGGCAGTTGCAGTGGGCTGATGGTAGCCAGGTCCGTGTTCACGATGTTCAGATCCATCAACGGCATAAAACAATTCCTTGTGCGTGCATTATTTTTTATTTTCGTGTCCTGAATTAAAATTACGGTAAATGCAACCAACACTTTTGATCCTGGCCGCGGGAATGGCTTCCAGGTATGGCAGTATGAAGCAGATCCAGGGATTCGGGCCGTCGGGAGAAACCATTATGGACTATTCCATCTACGATGCGATCAGGAGCGGCTTCGGGAAAGTGGTCTTTATTATCCGCAAGGATTTTGCAGAGGATTTCAAAAATATTTTTGAACCGAAGCTAAAGGGCAGGATCGCCACCGGCTATGTTTACCAGGAGATGGATGCATTTACGAAAGGCTACCCGGTTCCCGCCGAACGCTCCAAACCCTGGGGTACAGCGCATGCGGTATTGTGTGCGGCGCTGACCATCAGGGAGCCTTTTGCAGTGATCAATGCGGATGATTTTTACGGAAGAGATGCTTTTGAGAAAGCCTACACCTTCCTGACCAAAGAATGCAATGAGCGCCTGTACAGCATCATCGGGTACGACCTGGCAAAGACCCTGTCTGAAAATGGATCGGTGAGCCGGGGCGTTTGCGAGGTAGATGCCGGTCTCAATCTGGTATCGATCGCCGAGCGGACCAAGATCTATCGCGACAGCAATGGTAAAATAACCTATGAAGAAGGAGAAAAGAAATACGAAGTGCGCGACGACGCAAAAGTGTCCATGAACTTCTGGTGTTTTGACCCGTCCGTATTTGCCTTCACCGAAAAGATCTTTGGTGAGTTTCTCGCGGCGAATGGCAGTAACCCCAAGGCTGAATTTTTTATTCCCATCATCGGCGACCGGTTTATCCATGAAGGGAAGGGCCATATAAAAGTGATCCCCACTTCCGCGCAGTGGTTTGGGGTAACCTACAAGGAAGACGCGCCTGAGGTACAAAAAAGTCTGAATCAATTGATTGCTGCAGGCGAATATCCCAATCGTCTCTGGTCCTGACAAAGTCCCCAAAAAATCAAGCCATGCCGTTGATACGCGTTGTATAAACAGGCATGGCTTTTATATTGTCAGGAGCCAAACAGGCTAGTAACTCTTTACGATAAAAATACAGTCTTCCATTTTCCTGATCTGCTGGGTGCGTTCCATCCCCTTCAGCAAGGAATTGGTGCTGATCTTCAGGTTGGATACGGTGCTGTCGGATTTGATTTCATCCAGCACCTTGAAAATGTTTTTGGATTTGATGGCAAATACAACACCCTGTGCCTGGTTTTGGCGGGTGCTGAGAATGCCGATCACATCGCCGTTTTTATTCACCACCGGTCCGCCACTGTTCCCCGGGTTGGCGGCAATGGATATCTGGCAGGCCAGCGTATCACCCTGGAAACCGGTGCGTGCACTCATATAGCCTTCGCCATATACTATTTCATCACGGGGATACCCCAGCGTAAATATCGGTTCACCCAGGTCGCCGCCGGATTTGCTGATCCCATAGGGGAGGGTGGTAAGGGGTTTGAAATCTTCATCGGTAATTTTAATAAAGGCCAGGTCCGACACCGGATCAATGTGAATGATCTTGGCATTGAACTCCTGTCCTTTGTTATTTTGCACAATGACCGTGGACGCGTTATTGACCACGTGTGCGTTGGTAACAAGATATCCTTTCCCATCGATCAGGAAGCCGGTACCACCTTTTACAGTTGCGTCGGGCGGGACGGTTACCGTCCTGGATTCCTTTTCCCTGATGGATGCGTTCAGTGTATTCTGGGTTTGCTCCAGCCTGGATATCTTACGATTCAGTTGTTCTACGTATTTGTTGTCGACCTTGGGCGACAGATAGGAGATCAGTCCGCTGATGCCAAGTGCCGTTACGCCGGCAATGGAAGCTGCCACCACCACCACACGTTTGTATTTTCTCCACAGCCTGACCACCCTGGCCTCTCCATGTTCGCGGATTTCGCCGGTTTCATACAGGTCGTTGTGAAGTTCATTCAATGTTGTTTTGAGGTTTTTCCGTTCACCATATTTGTTCATCTGGTTCAGGAAAATGGTGTGTTCCACAACCAACTGGTCAACGGCTGCGTTATTTTTGCGTAGTTGTTCAAAAAATACTCGCTCTTCGGGCAGCATTTCACCCCGGATATAGCGTTCAACGGTGTCTAACATAACGATCTCCTGCATCACTGGTAATTTTAAACAGTTTTATATTGATCGAAGAAAAGTTTTTTTAAGCGCATAAGGCATTTGTACTTCTGGTTTTTTGCATTGTCTGCATTCGTGTACCCAAAGTCCTCTGCGATTTCCACCATGCTCTTTTTTTGCAGGTAGTATGATTCGAGCAAACTTTTGCAGGGCTCCCCCAGATGCTGCATGGCCTTTTCCATGAGTTGGAAGTCTGCATTTTTTTGTTCGTGCGCTTCCAGGTCTTCTTCTACCGGTACTACCTCTTCCACGTTCACCACTTCAGGTTCAAACCGCTGCTGGTGTTGCAACCGTTTTAGCCAGAGACGCCTGCTCACAGAATAAACATAGGTCTTGATCAGGCAGTTCAGTTCAAAGCTGCCGGATATCGCCTTTTCGTAAAGTACGATCAGGGCTTCCTGGAATATGTCTTTTGCATCCTCCTGGTTGCCGCTGTTGCTCATCACCAGCGTTTCAACCATGTTATAATTCTGCTTATAAATGGTTTCGATGGCCTTTCGATCGTTCTTCGCCAGTCCTTTTAATAATGCTTGTTCTATACTGTCGTTCCTCACCAGGAGTGCTTTGTTTAATACCGGAAATTAAGATTCGTAACCCAATTCATTCACAATGATTTGAATATTAATTTTCTTCCGGATCATTTGCAGGGGCTTACAAATTACAAAAAAAAATATTCAATTTCCGGGTTTTGAGCGGGTTACTTATTCCCGATCCGCGTATTAATCTTAAACCATTCATTTAACAAACAAAAACATGATCACAATGAAAAAGCTCTTGTTAGTATTGGCCATCGGCGCTTTCGCGGCCTGTAACAACTCCTCCAGCTCTGAATCAAAAGTTGATTCCACTGCTAAAGCTGCTACTGATACTGTAAAAGCCGCAGTTGATACTGCCAAGGCTAAAATGGACTCTACCGGTAAAGCTATGGTTGATAGCGCAAAAGCAAAGGTAGATTCAGTTAAGAAATAATCTTTTTTTCATATGGCAAGCAATCGTTAGAGGCCGTCCTGTTCCCAGGATGGCTTTTTTCGTTCCATATCACCTGGCCTGGGTGATATTTTTTTTCTCAGATCTTTCTGGTTATTATTGCTGACTCATC
>DATJYH010000366.1:0-5718 GCA_035499675.1 Puia sp. | reverse complement strand
CCCGGACGAGGGCAGCTCCTTCCGTTTCTTGCACACCAAGACCAGGGCAGAAGAATACCCCTGGCAATACCATTACCACCCTGAGTACGAAATCGTTTGCGTACTTCATGGGAGTGGAACGCGTCATGTGGGTAATCATTTCAGCCGCTACGAACATGGCGACCTGGTATTCCTGGGTCCCAACCTTCCCCACGCCGGTTTTGGGCTCAATGCGCATGGGCCGCATGAGGAAATCGTGATCCAGGTCAAGGAAGAGGTGTTCCAGCAATCTATTCTCTCCAGGCCGGAAATGGGGCCGGTGACCAAACTCCTGGAAAATTCCCGCTGCGGCATCTATTTTACCGGCCAAACCAAACAGCGGATCACCCGGAAACTCAACAGGGCTTTAAAGCTGTCGCCGTTTGAACGATTCGTAGAGTTTATTTCCATCTTACAGCTGATGGCCAGCACCACCGAGTTTGAGTTGATGAATCCCAGCCTGACCATTTCCCCGCTGATCGGCAAGAACAGCGAAAGGCTGCAAAAAATTTTTACCTACGTAGAGCAGCATTTCCAGGAGGACGTGGATATAAAAGAGGTAGCGGCACTTGTCAACCTGTCGGTTCCGTCGTTCTGCAATTATTTTAAGAAAATCGTGAACAGCACCTTTACCGAATTTCTTAACAAATACCGCGTCCAGAGAGCCTGCTTATCACTCCAGCAGGAAAAAACCATTGCTGAAACCTGTTTTGAATGCGGGTTCAACAATGTGCCTTACTTTAATAAGGTATTTAAGTCGGTAACCGGGAAAACCCCTTCTTCCTTCAAAAAAGAAAAACTGCACAGCAACTAAGACAGCGATGGCTGTAAAAAGCAAATAACGACAGGTCAGAAATCAATGCCGAACCATTTCTTTCTTTCTTTTTTCTGATACTTTTCGTAATTGAAGCGGTAAAGTTTGCCTGGACGATGAGGGACATCTGTTTCCATTTCCAGTGTGTCTTCCAACAGGCCCATGGAGAAAAATTTCTTCCGGAAATTGCGGCGGTCCAGTTTGACATCCAGGATGGCCTCGTATAAATTCTGCAACTCGCGCAGCGAAAATTTTTGCGGCAGAAGGCTGAAACCGAGGGGATGCTCCTGGATCCTTTTCTGGAGCCACTCATGACAAACATCGAGGATACGTTTGTGATCGAAGGCCATTTCAGACAGGGTGGTCACCCGGTGCCAGTGGAGTTCATTATCGAGGATCTTCAGTTTGTGATGCTGGATATTGATCAGTGAGCAGTAGGCGATCGTAACCACCCTGGCCGCAGGGTGACGATGTACTTCACCAAAGCCCCTCACCTGTTCCAGGTATACATCGTCGAGCCCCGTGCGCTCTTTTAATATCCGGTAGGCCGCCTGGTCAAGGTCTTCGTGGTTATTGACAAGATCACCGAGGAGCGACCATTTGCTTTCAAATTTCTTAAGATCGGATTTGATCAGCAGCACCTTGAGCTCGTTCTCGTCAAAACCGAAGATCACGCAATCCACCGATATACCGATGATGCCATCGCTTTCGAGTTGCTTCAGAATTGTCCGGATGTCTTTTTTCCCCGTTGGCACAGCCATCGCTGCTTCTGTCCCGTTGTTGTTCATATGCGTAGCGTCACTGTTTTAAAGCAACAGCAGCACGAATTTAATATACTGTTGAAATTTTCGGAACTAATTCATAAATTATATTCCCGCGCGGATCCCTGCCATAGCATTCATTGAATTAATTTTACGGTAACAACACAAGCCATGTATTCACCCGAGCAAACACGTCGCCTGGAAGAACTTTCCGGTAAACTGCTTGAGAAGACGAATAAACACGCCATTCGCCTGGAAGACATCGAACACCTGAGAACCGTGCTTCGTTTCCACGAATACCGCTACCAGATCCTGAACGATCCGCTGATCTCCGACTATGAATACGATATCCTGTACAAGGAACTGGAAAAACTGGAGGCCGCACATCCCGACCTCGTGAAGACAGATTCGCCGACGCAGCGCGTGGCCAAAGGACTCACCAAAGATTTTCCCACGGTGCAACACCTGGTGCCGATGCTCTCGCTCGAAAATTCCTACAATGCGGATGACCTGGTGGACTGGGACCGGAAAGCACAGGAGCTCACGGGCATCAACAATATTGAATACTGCGTGGAGCCCAAATTCGATGGTGCGAGCATTTCGCTGATCTATGATCACGACCTGCTGGTGCGCGGCGCCACCCGCGGAGATGGGGTGGAGGGAGATGATATCACGGTCAATATCCGGCAGATCCGTTCAGTACCCCTGTCTGCCGTTTTTTCGGAATACGGCATCCAGCAGGTGGAACTTCGCGGCGAAGTACTTCTTAACAAAACGAATTTTAAGAAATACAACGACCAGATGACCGAGCAGGGCCTGCCGCCGCTGGCCAATCCCCGCAATGCGGCTTCGGGATCGCTCCGCATCAAGGACCCCGGGGAAGTAAGAAAAAGAAACCTGGAAGCTTTTTTGTATCACGTGAGTTTCTTAATGGAGATTGACAGTCCACAGGCGAAGACTGACCACAAGAAGAAACCGGCGAACCGCCCGTCTTCAACGGGCAACCCGATCCCCAAAACCCATAGCGGTATGCTCGAAATGCTCTGGAACCTGGGCTTCCGCAGCCCTCAAAAGGAAAAAAAAGTGCTGAAGGGTATACAGGCGGTGATCGAATATTGTCATGCTTTTGAGACCGGGAGAGACAAATTGCCTTACGAAATTGACGGAATGGTGATCAAGGTGAACGACCTGGCCCTGCAGGATCAGATGGGCATGACCACCCACCACCCCCGGTGGGCCATCGCCTTTAAGTTTAAAGCCAGACAGGCCACCAGCAAACTGTTAAAAGTAGAATTCCAGGTAGGCAGGACCGGCAGCATCACGCCAGTGGCCAAGATCGAGCCTGTGCCTATCGGTGGTGTAACGGTGACCTCTATCTCCCTGTTCAACGAAGAAGTGGTGAGGGAAAAAGACCTTATGATCGGTGACACGGTATTGGTAGAAAGGGCCGGCGATGTGATCCCCTACATTGTCAAACCATTGGCCGAACTACGCAAGGGCCGCGAACAGCATGCCATCGTATTTCCCACGCATTGCCCCGTGTGCGGCGATAAACTGGTAAAACCCGAGGGAGAAGCCGTATGGCGATGTGTCAACATCAACTGCCCGGCACAGGTAGTAGAACGGATCATCCATTTCAATAGCAAGGATGCGATGGATATCCGGGGGTTTGGCGAGGCCAATGCCCGGAAATTCTTTGAACTGGGGTATTTGAAAGATATACCGGGTATCTATACACTACCTTTTAACAAGATCCGGGAACTGGAGGGATTTGGTGAAAAGAGCATCCAGAACCTGCAAACGGCGATTGAGGCCTCCAAAAAACAGCCCCTCCACCGGCTTATTTACGCCCTGGGCATCCGCTATGTGGGAGAAACCACGGCCAAGGTACTGGCACAATCCGTTCGTAAGCTGGGGGAATTAAAAGATTACTCACTGGATGACCTGCAAAACCTGGAAGATATCGGCCCGAAAGTAGCCGCGAGCGTATACCATTTTTTTCACCTGCGCGACAACCTGCACATGCTCGACAAACTGGAGACGCTGGGACTGAACCTGAAGAATGAAAAAACAGCACTGAGTGCCACAGGCAACCTTGATGGACAAACGTTTCTGTTTACCGGGACCCTGAACCGGCTGAAACGAAGCGAAGCCGAAGAAAAAGTTGAGCAAAATGGGGGGAAGTTACTCGGAGGTGTTAGCAGCAAACTCAATTTCCTGGTGGTGGGAGAAGATGCAGGATCAAAACTCGAAAAAGCCAAAAAAATACCATCCATCAAAATTCTAACGGAGGACGAATTTCTCCAACTCCTCAAAACATAAACCGGGATAACAGCTTCATTCAAACAAGAAAGCCCGTTTCCCCCGCCAGCCACTGGTCATGCCGGTTATCCATATGTTAACAACAGGCAAGAATATTTATTTTTTACTGTGGAAATTCGAAATTCTTTTTTGTAACTTTAGTAAAAATGCAGGCAATGATTAAAAAAATACCCGGCGAAACATGGAAACTGCTAGAGTTTCCTGGCTGGAAACAACTTCGGAAAAAATATGCCTTATCCTCCCTGGGTCGTGTTGCCAGCTACTCCCAGGATATTACAGGCGACGGAAAATTACTTAATGGTTCCTTAACCACCGGTTACAAAACATTGAACCTGCATCGCCCGGGTAACAATGGCACCCTCTATATACACCGGGAAATTGCCAGACTCTTCCTGAAAAAACCTTCGCCCAAACACAGGTATGTGATTCATGTCAATCACAACAAGGTCGATAACTCTGCAAAAAATTTGAAATGGGCCACCCTGGAAGACATGATCAATCACCAGCAGAAAAGCCCCGCCAAGATCGCCTATAAAAAAGTGCAGGCAAAACGCACTGTTGGCCTGAAACTGACCGCCACCCAGGTCAAGTCCATCAAAAAGACTTTGTCCAGCAAGAACAGGCAACTTACCATCAAAAAGCTGGCGGATAAATATGGGGTCAGCGAAATGACGATGTACCGCATCAAAAGCGGAGAGAACTGGAGCAGGGTATAAGCACCTTCAACCCTTTTGCGGATCATCGAATCAGCACGGTTGTGATGTCATAGACATATTAAGATATTCAGGAACTCTGACAGGTTCCTTTTTTATTTGTGAAAAAACAAAACAGATTGCATGTTACAGGCCGCCACCTTGAAATTTCTGAAGGATCTGAAAAAGAACAACAACAAACCCTGGTTCGATGCTCACCGCGGAGCGTATGAACAGGCCAAACAGGATTTTGAACATTTTGTGGGAGACCTGATCACCCGTCACGCAAAAAAAGATCCCAGCATCGCCTCCCTGAAACCGAAGGACTGCATGTTCCGCATCAACCGCGATATCCGTTTTTCAAAAGACAAATCTCCTTACAAAACCAATCTCGGCGCCAGCATCAACCGCGGCGGTAAAAAATCGATATTCGGGGGTTACTATTTTCATTGCGAACCGGGAGAAAGTTTTATCGGGGGTGGTGTGTGGATGCCCATGCCGCCCGAACTAAAAAAGATCAGGCAGGAAATAGACTACTCACTCGACGAGTTCAACAAGATCATTTCATCCCGCAGGTTCAGGGATGTATATGGCGAGCTCTATGATGGGGAGGATGTTTCGCTGAGCAAGGTGCCGCAGGGTTTTGAAAAAAACAATCCCGCCGCACCTTACCTTAAACTCAAGAGCATACTGGCCATGAAAAAATTCAGCGAAAAAGAAATCCTGTCAAAAGACCTGCTCAGACAATCACTGCAGGCATTCGAAGCCCTTCAGCCGCTGGTACAGTTTATCAACCGTGCGCTCGAATAACGAACGGCCGTTCTTTGTCGGCGGAATACGTTGTCTGCAACCCTTCAGTGTCCAAAAAAAGTACTGCTGCAAAAGCACTGAAAGAGAATTAACACAATTACATCAAGACAACAGCTCCTTCGCCAATAGGTATTCAGCTATCTGCACGGCATTGGTGGCAGCCCCTTTGCGGAGGTTATCACTCACGATCCACATATTAAGCGTGTTGGGCTGAGATTCATCCCGGCGCAAACGACCCACAAATACTTCGTCCTTTTCGTGCGCATCCTTGGGCATCGGGTATTGCGCCTGGGAGGGATCG
>DATJYH010000365.1:0-3803 GCA_035499675.1 Puia sp. | reverse complement strand
CCGGGAAGACCATTTACCTGAAATTCCCGCTTTATAATTCTACCGACAGCGTGGAGGAGTTGTATTTCTATCCTGGCTTATACTGCAAGAATATACAATTGTTCAAATCGTCAACCAGCGATTCCGCGCACAAACTGGTTGCCCTGCAGAATCCTTCACCGGAAACCGTTTCGCAGGAGGGCGTAGCCTTCATCACACTTGGCCCAAAGGAAAAAGTGCTGGTGTTTGCAAAACTGGAATTCATCCTCACGGCCTGGAGTAGTCTCTCACCTGCCCTTGTCAAAAAAGATTTCCTGCCTTATTTTAAAAACAACCTCATCAGCAACAAGATCACCATCAATCTCCTGAATTATATTACGGCGGGAATCCTGATGATGATGATTTTTTACTCGTTGGCCGTATACCTGCAGAACTATGGCGTTGAATTCCTGTACTATTCCGGTTATGCCGGCTGTATGGCGCTGTTGCTCTTTTTCAAATCCTATTTGTTTGGAACGGCCAATTCTCTAAGTTATCTTTTCGAAGGATTCCTGGATTTTATGATCCAAATGACAGGCTACTCCTTTTACCTTCTTTTTTTCAGACGATTCCTCAATACAAGGCAAGACCATCCCTACCTGGAAAAAATCCTCGCATTCAGCAACTGGGTAGTGCTGCTGTCCATCCTCTTGTTCGCGATACTAAATTTTGCGGGTGCGGGCTTTACCGTCATCAACCTGGTGGAGAATGTCACCAAACAGTACCTGCTGCTGATCAGTGTTGTGTTTATCTTTTATGGCTTTCGGAAAAAAGATCCACTGATGAATTACCTGGTGATCGGGCAGCTGGCGCAAACCTTTTTTTCTGTCGTTTCGCTGTTGCTCATCATTACCAGCCTGCGCATTTCTTCCACGGCACACAGCGTGTTCAACGATTCACTGCTGTACTACCAGGCCGGCCTGGTGCTGGAATTAATATTTTTTATGGCCGGTCTTTCGTTCAAGAACAAACGCGACCTCATTGAAAGGATCAAGGAACGTGAAAGACTCAAGCTGGACAATGAGCGTAAAGAATTCGAAAAACAGGTGGCCATCCTGGAGGCCAAACAGCAGGAACGCAATCGCATTTCAGCCGATATGCATGATGAGCTCGGGTCCGGCGTTACCGCCATCCGGCTGATGAGTGAGATCGTTAAGACCAAGATGAAGGAAGACACCCTGCCCGAAATAGAAAAGATCTCAAATTCCGCCAACGAGTTGCTGAATAAAATGAACACCATCATCTGGACCATGGTCAGCTCCAACGACAGCGTGGAAAGCCTGGTGGCCTATATTCGTTCCTATGCCGTTGAATTTTTTGAGAACACCCCCATCGAATGCCATGTGAAGCTCCCATCCCATATTCCTCCAAGGGATCTAAGTGGCGAAAAAAGAAGAAATATTTTCCTGGCCGTCAAGGAAGCACTGAACAATGTATTGAAACATTCCCGGGCCGGCCATGTAAGCATAGAGATTGCAGTGCTCGACAAGCTCATCATCAGTGTTCACGACGATGGCATCGGCGTTGACCTCGAAAACCTGCGGAAGTTTGGGAATGGACTGCAGAATATGAAAAAAAGGATCGCTTCCATTTCGGGTGATTTCAGGATCGAAAACCACCAGGGGACCCGCACAATATTTGAAGTGGAATTGTAAGTGCCTGAAAAAATATCCTTAGGATTTTCTCGACAGGACCCAAAACAGCAGGAGCCAACCCGCAATCAGGAATACGCCCCCGATAGGCGTAAGAATACCCATGGCATTATAACCACTGATGCCCCCGGCCCTTAGCGCCGCGAGGAGATAGAGGGAACCTGAAAAAAGAATGATGCCGGTGATAAAACAATTGCCCGACCAGCGCATCCATTTTCCCCGGTATTTTTCACTCAGGATCGCCACCACAAACAGGGCGAAGACATGATAAAACTGGTAACGCACGCCTGTTTCGAAAATGGCTACGGCATCGGGCGTGAGCATTTCCTTCAGTTTGTGCGCCGCAAAAGCACCCAGGGCTACCGACAAAGCCCCGAAGAGCGCGGCAACAGATAAAAAGGTTTTATTCATTTTTCAGCAGTTCAAGTAAGGGCTCCAGTAAAATATTTTCTTCGTTCACCATCACGTCTGCCTGCTCATAGTACATTTTTCTTTCCCCCAGCTTCCGGATGATATAAGCCCGGATCTCGGCTTCTCCAATACTGCGGATGAGCGGTCGCGACATGCGCTCGCGGATCAGCCTTTTCTTCAGCACCTCCACCGATGTATTCAGCCAGATGACCTGGCCGTTTTTTTTCATGAATTCAATATTGTTAAAAAAACAGGGAGTGCCCCCACCGGAGGAAAGAATAAACTCGTCGTGATTGGTGACGACTTCTTCCAGGATTTCTTTTTCACGGTAACGGAAATATTCCTCCCCTTTCTCCGCGAAAATGTCGGAGATGGTTTTGCCCTCCTTTTCCGTGATCACACTGTCCAAATCAAAGAAAGGCAGCCGCAACCTTTCGGCGATCAGTCTGCCCCAGTGCGTCTTGCCGGAACCCATGAATCCAATCAAAAATATTTTCATCGCAACAAAATAAGAGATAAAGCACTTCTCCCCATGGTCAGTCCGAAATTTGCCAATGCAAGCACCACGGTTCCCGCAAAAATAGTCCTTACTATACCAAATAGCGCGCGTCTCATTTGAAAAGAACAGGGTGCAAATAAAAAATTGAGAACGGCCGGCAACAACAGCGACCCATGCCATTTGATGATCCCGGCGCTGATTTATTTAAAGGCATTGAACCCTGTAATGTCCATCCCGGTGATCAATAAATGGATGTCGTGCGTGCCTTCATAGGTGATTACACTTTCTATATTCATCATGTGCCGCATGATGGAATATTCGCCGGTAATGCCCATGCCGCCCAGCATCTGACGGGCATCCCGGGCCGTTTGAGCAGCTACCTCACAGCCATTGCGTTTGGCCATGGATACCTGGGCCGGTGTCACTTTTCCCTCATTGGCCAATACACCCAGTCGCCAGTTCAGCAACTGCGCCTTGGTGATTTCAGTGATCATTTCAGCGAGTTTCTTCTGTTGCAGCTGGAAGGCTCCCACGGGTCTGTCGAACTGAATTCTTTCCTTGCTATACCTCAGCGCAGTATCGTAGCAATCCATGGCCGCACCAATCGCGCCCCAGGCGATGCCAAAACGGGCCTTGGTGAGACAACTCAACGGCCCCTTTAGTCCCTTTACGCCGGGAAGAATATTTTCCTTTGGAACATGCACATGATCAAATACAAGTTCGCCCGTAGCAGAAGCACGCAGACTCCATTTACCATGCGTGGTCGGAGTACTAAAGCCCTTCATCCCTCTTTCAACGATCAGCCCCCTGATATCTCCCTGCTCATCCTTTGCCCATACCACGGCCACCTGGGCATACGGCGCGTTGCTGATCCACATTTTGCTCCCGTTCAGGACCACATGATCCCCGGCTTCTTTAAAATTGGTCAGCATACCTGCCGGATTGGACCCATGGTCAGGTTCAGTGAGACCAAAACATCCCAGCCACTCCCCGCTCGCCAGTTTGGGCAGGAATTTTTTTCGTTGTGCTTCGCTGCCAAACTCATAGATCGGGAACATTACCAGGGAGCCCTGCACAGAAGCCGTCGACCGTACGCCGCTGTCCCCCCTTTCCAGCTCCTGCATCATCAGTCCATAGCTGATATAATCCAATCCACCGCCACCATATTCCACCGGGATCGTAGGCCCGAAACAACCTAGTTCACCCAGCTGCTTTACGATTTG
>DATJYH010000364.1:0-6199 GCA_035499675.1 Puia sp. | reverse complement strand
AAATCGCAAGGGGTAAGCTGGAAGAGCATGAAATGAAGCAGCTGTACGCAAAAGGGATACAGCGGCTGGCCCAGGCACCGATCTTTATTGACGACACAGCTGCATTGAATATTTTTGAACTCAGGGCCAAGTGCCGCCGATTGAAAAACAAGCACAATGTGGGGCTCATCATCATCGACTATCTCCAGCTGATGAGCGGCACCGGCGAGAACCGGAACGCCAATCGCGAGCAGGAGATCAGTCGTATTTCAAGGGACCTGAAAGGCCTGGCCAAAGAGCTCCAGGTGCCCATCATTGCCCTCTCGCAGTTGAGCCGCGAAGTAGAGAAAAGAAAGGAAGGGAACAAGATGCCCCAGTTGAGCGATCTGCGTGAATCCGGTGCCATTGAGCAGGATGCCGACATGGTGATGTTCCTGTACCGCCCCGAATACTACGATATTACCGCCAATGAATTTGGCGAGAGCAATAAAGGGGAAACCCATGTGCGGATTGCCAAACACCGTAACGGATCACTGGAGACCATCAAACTGAAAGCCCTCCTCCATATCCAGAAATTTATGGAAGACGATGGCGCCGATTTCGGAGGTGGCGGACTGCCGCCCGGGAACTGGAAACCTGTGCAGGATGACCAGGGGGGAGGTGCCAAACTGTATATCCAGGCAGGCAGTAAAATGAACGATTTCCCGATGGACGACGAAGAGTCGCCTTTTTAAAAATACTGAGGTTGGTAATTACAAGTCGCCCCGCCGCCGGCGGGGCTTTCTCTTTGCAGACGTTCCCGGTTCCGTTGTTGGCTGTCGTTCGGATTCTTTTTTATTACATCTTTGTTGAACATGAGCATCCCGTATTTTTTTATACCTGCATACCGGGAAGGCCAGCAGCAACTGGTCCTGGATGAGGATAGTTCCAGGCATATCCTGCGGGTGTTGCGTATGAAAGAGGGGGAAGTCCTGCAACTGGCTGACGGGAAGGGCCATTTGTTACGGGCGGTCATCACGGGACAGGATAAAAAAAAATGCACGGTAAAGATTACCGAAACTTCATGGCAACCCAGGCCAGCCCCGGCCATCAGCGTGGCCCTATCACTCCTGAAAAACAGCCACCGTTATGAATGGTTTTTGGAAAAAGCTGCCGAAATAGGCGTGCGTACTATTATACCGCTGCTCTGTGAGCGCACCGAAAAACAACAGTTTCGTGCAGAGCGTATGAAGGGTATCCTGGTCAGCGCCATGCTGCAATCACAACAGGCATGGTTACCCGAACTTTCAACACCCCTTCGCCTCGAGGAAGTATTGAAGGGCAGCCTGCAGCAAAAGAAATGGGTAGCGCATTGCGCTGACCAGGAAAAGATCAGCCTGCGCAGCCAGGCGGCCGGGGATCATTCTTCCGCCCTCATTCTCATCGGACCCGAAGGTGATTTTACCGATCGTGAAATTGACCTGGCCCTGAAAAATGAATTTATCCCGGTTACATTGGGAGAAAACAGGCTTCGCTCGGAAACGGCCGCCGTGGTGGCTGCGGGCCTGCTCAGGATCTGGTAGTGCGGGGAGTCAGGATTTTCCGGACAATCGCAGGACCCACATAAATAAAGCCCGTCCAGACTTGTAACAACGTGGCGCCGGCAGCTTTTTTTTGTACACCGTCTTCATCGTTAAAAATTCCCCCCGATCCGATAATGGGTAACCTGCCCTGCGTCTTTTGATGGATATGCGCAATGATGGAGGTAGATCTGGCCCGTAGCGGCTGCCCGCTCAATCCGCCTACCCCGATCTTTTCCGCATGTTTCCGGCCGGTTTCGCTGAGACCGTTTCTCCCGATCGTGGTATTGGTGGCCACCAGTCCATCCAGTCCTATTTCAAGGGCCAGGTCAATAACGTCGTCGAGTGCTTCGGCCTCCAGGTCGGGCGCTATTTTTAACAGCAGGGGCCTGGGCGGGATGGACAATTCCCGGCTTTTTTGAAGATTGATATTTTGCAGATTGACCAGGATTTGCCTGAGTGCATCTTTTTGCTGCAGTTCACGCAGACCAGGTGTATTGGGCGAGCTCACGTTGACCACAAAATAATCTACCCAATCATACAGGCCGCGAAAACAGGTTTCATAGTCCCTCCAGGCTTCTTCATTGGGTGTAATCTTGTTCTTGCCGATATTTCCTCCAATCAACATCTCCGCTACCCCGCCGTGTCTTCTGTGTGCGGCTCCTTCTTTCCATTTTTTCAGGCGTTCTGCAATCAGCTCCACGCCATCGTTGTTAAATCCCATCCGGTTGATGAGCGCTTTGTCTTTCGGCAACCTGAACAGTCGCGGCCGGTCGTTACCCGGTTGGGGCAGGGGTGTTACCGTTCCGATTTCAACAGAACCAAAACCCATCGTTTCCAGTTCGGCAAGATACCGGGCATTCTTGTCGAATCCTGCCCCCAGTCCAATCTCATTCCTGAAAGTAAGTCCCCATAGTTTAACCTGCCATTGCGGGTCCTCCCGCGAAAAAAAAGAGCGGAACATTTTTTTTACAAAGCCTATCCGGCAGACCAACCTGAACAGGTTCATGGAAAAGTAGTGGACAGCTTCGGGGGGAAAGAGAAATAAAATGTTGCGCAGGATTGTGTACATAACAGCGTTGCGAAGATACGTTGGACGCCAGATTGTTTTTTGCGTTAGTTGGTCGAAAATTTTACCTTTGGTATCGAAAGTTGTCTATGCAACTTTCTGGGATGCCTGGAAAAGGCATGGCCCGTTTATTGTTTGCAGGTTATGATCGTATAAATATATTCTTATGCAGGAAGCGTATATCGTAGCGGGTTATCGTACAGCGGTGGGCAAGGCAAAGCGGGGTGGGTTTCGGTTTTATCGTCCGGATGATCTGGCCATTGACCTGATCAGGGGATTGCTGGCATCGGTTCCGTCATTGGATCCAAAAGAGGTGGACGATGTGATCGTGGGCAATGCCGTGCCCGAGGCGGAGCAGGGATTACAGGTGGGCAGGATCATTGCATCAAGGGCGGTGGGCATTCACGCACCGGGCGTAACGGTTAACCGGTATTGTGCCAGCGGCTTGGAAACCATCGCCATTGCTACGGCAAAGATCCGATCGGGGCTGGCAGAATGTATCATTGCCGGTGGCACGGAAAGCATGAGTCTGGTTCCAACGGCGGGCTGGAAGCCCGTTCCGGCTTATTCCATTGCATCCGACGAACCGGATTACTACCTGAGCATGGGACTGACGGCGGAAGCCGTGGCCAAAGAATATGGCGTAAACCGTGAAGACCAGGACCAGTTTTCATTTCAATCCCATCAAAAAGCCATTAAGGCCATCCAGAACGGATACTTCAAAGGCGGAATACTCCCCATCCAGGTGGAAGAGGTTTACCTCGACAAAAAAGGTAAGAAACAAAAACGGGTGAACACCGTGGATACCGATGAGGGTCCGCGTGCCGATACCTCCCCCGATGCATTGGCAAAATTGAAACCGGTATTTGCGGCCGGCGGAAGTGTAACGGCCGGCAATTCTTCCCAAACCAGCGATGGAGCCGCCTTTGTAATTGTAATGGGCGAAAAAATGGTCGCGCGGCTGGGTCTGAAACCCATTGCGAGGCTTGTGGCCTGCGCCAGTGCCGGTGTGCATCCCCGGATCATGGGGATTGGTCCCATAGAGGCTGTTCCCAAAGCATTAAAGCAGGCGGGTATGAAACTGGGCCAGGTAGATCTTGTGGAGCTTAATGAAGCTTTTGCATCACAGGCCCTGGCAGTGATCCGTAAGCTGGAGATCAACCCGGATATCGTAAACATCAACGGAGGCGCCATTGCGCTCGGACACCCACTGGGCTGCACGGGTTGCAAGCTCACTATCCAGTTGGTGCAGGACATGAAACGACTGGGCAAAAAATACGGTATCGTGACCGCCTGTGTGGGTGGAGGACAGGGTATTGCGGGTGTCATCGAAAACCTCTGATGAGGGAATAGAAAACCTCGCGGGTCCATGATTTTTTCGGAGTTGAAAAAGATTCTACTTTTAATCTGTCCCCGGCTTTTCTATTCTAACCGTTATACTTGTGAATGATTCGTGTATTCCTAACAGATGATCATGAAACGTACCTGGAAGGTCTGGCCTTGCTGTTGGGGAAACAGAAAGATATCCGTATAAGCGGTACTGCCCTCAATGGCCAGCAGCTGCTGGAGCGCTTACCCATTACCGAAACAGACATCCTGTTGCTGGACCTGCATTTACCGGATTTCGGCGAAGAAGAATTGTTGATGAAGATACGCGCGCTGGTGCCCGGGTTAAAGATCATCTACCTGACCCTGATGCGCGGCACGCGGTACCGCCACCGCCTCGGCAGACACGATATCCAGGGTTATATTTTAAAAAACACTTCGCTGCAGGAACTCACCGAGGCTTTGCAAAAAGTATACGAAGGGGGCACGTATTTCAGCAAGGACATCAATTTTGAGGATGCGGGAGACGATGTCCGGAAGACCATCACCATCGAGGAGAAAAAGGTCATGGAAATCCTTTCAAGGCGTGAGTTGGAAGTGCTGAAACTGATTTGCAGGGAATACAGCAATGCCGAAATTGCCGAAAAATTATTCCTGAGCGTAAGTACTATTGAAACCCACCGAAAAAACCTGATCGCAAAACTGGGTGTTACCAATACCGTAGGTCTGGTTAAATTCGCATTGCGAAACAAACTCATTGATTAACCGGGAGGGCGATGGACTGACGGAATGGTTTGGATCCTAACTGGTGGGCCATGTTTGCATCAACATGCAGAAAATTATTGGCCGGCACCGTCCTGGTATTGGCGGGGCTGGCAGGGCATCCTCAACAGGACAGTGCTTATCTCCTGGCCTGTTACACCCGTTCCATGCATTTTGATGAATCCAAAGTGGATTCAATTAAATACTACGCCGACCTGCTTTCCAATGCATCCCTTCGGTCGAATTATTCCAACGCACATTTTTTTGCGCTCCGGCTTCGTGGATATTATTTCGAAAATAAAAGTGAATATGGCAAGGCGATCGACTACTACCTGCAGTCGCTGCAGGAAGCCCGTCGCACGAAATCAGTGGAGAATCAAAAAAAGGCGCTGACCGACCTTGCGGCAGTCTATACCATCGATCTCAAACAACCCGGGAACGCGAGGCTGTTTTACCTGGAATGCGTGGAGCTGAATAAACAAAATGGAGACGCCAAATCGCTGGTGGCCACCTATACCAACCTGGGCGCTATTTACAATAGGTTGGGATTGTATGACAGTGCGCTTTACTTTATGAAGGAAGGTCTTCGCCTGGGCAAACCGCTGGAAGAACGGGGGGAGGACGACCTTACTACCCTGTATAACAATATGGGGAATACCTATTTTCTTAAAAAGGAATTTGCCGCGAGCATCCCCTATTTTACGAAAGACTACCTGCAACACAGCCGGGAGCAAAGTTTGCCGGATATCTGGCTGGATGTTTTGAACCTGGCTGATTCTTATTCGGAGCTATCCCAATTCAAACCCGCCACGCGCTATGCTGATTCTGCCCTGCTCATCGCAGAACAACTTCATTCAACCAGCAAGGAAGCGGACAGCTATTCCGTCCTCGCAAAACTATACCAACACAAGGGGGAATACCAGAAGGCATACGACTATCTGCAGGATTGGTACCGGCGGGATACGGCGATGGTCAATGAAAGTACTTTTAAGACCATTGCCGAATTACAGGAAAAATTTCACGACCGGGAGCGCGAAAACGAAAAACTGGTGCTTGAGTCTGAAGTGGCCCGGGCGAAATTTAATAACCGCATCATCCTGCTGGCGGCGCTGGGCTTCCTGGTGACTGGCTTATTGGTCCTCGTAGCATTTATCATCAAAAGAAACGCCAACCGGAAACTACAGCAGACCAACGCGCTGATTACCCGGCAAAATGAAAAACTGGCGGAGCTGAATGATGAAAAGAATTCGTTGATCAGCATCGTGTCGCACGACCTGAGCACCCCCTTTGCCAGCATCGATATGTGGACACAATTGCTCGAGCAGGACCCGGCGACGCTCAACGAAGAACAAAAAAAGGCGGTGAGCCGGATCCGGAAATCTACCAGGTATGGTCAAACGCTTATTAGAAATATCCTGGACGTGGAGAAAGCGGAGACCAGCCGGCACAAACTGAACCTGGAAGAGTTCGACCTGACTGTATTTGCGGAAACCGTGGTGGAGGA
>DATJYH010000363.1:0-7749 GCA_035499675.1 Puia sp. | reverse complement strand
CCTTTAATAATGTCTGCTATTCTCAAAAAACCATCCCGGAATATTCAGCAACCTTCCGGAAAGGACCCTTTTTTATACATGTTTGTCAGTACCGGCCTCTTCCGCAACACCCTCAATAGTAGCGCTATGACGGACCTTTGCCAGGTAATTGACATTCGGCAACACGTGAAGCTCTTCCAATGCATGGTACACACGTTCACGATTGTCCTGTCTTGTTTTGCTGATCTTGCTTTGTTTGTCGTTGGCATCTCCAAATACAATCGCTTCAGTGGGACAGGATTGCTGGCAGGCAGTCCTGATATCTTCCATATCCTTCAACGGCCTGTTTTCTTTCTTTGCCTTCAGTTTGCCTTCCTGCAGGCGTTGTACACAGAACGAACATTTTTCTATCACCCCTCTTGAACGAACCGTAACATCAGGGTTCAACACCATACGTGTGAGATCATCATTCATCATCAGCACGGAGTCATCCACGTGATCACGCTGGTTATCGGGGAAGCTATCGGCACCGGTATAGTCGGCCCAGTTGAATCTTCTTACTTTGAAAGGACAGTTGTTGGCGCAATACCTCGTACCGATGCAACGGTTATAGGCCATCTGGTTGAGGCCTTCACTGCTGTGGTTGGTGGCTGCCACCGGGCACACATTTTCACAGGGTGCATTGTCGCAATGCTGGCAAAGCATGGGTTGGAAAACGGTCTGGATATTATCCGGGTCATCGAGGTGGCCGCTGTAATAACGGTCGATTCGCATCCAGTGCATGTCGTGGTAACGCAGCACTTCCGATTTTCCCACCACGGCAATATTATTCTCGGCATGACAGGCGATCACACAGGCACCGCAACCTATACAGGAGTTCAGGTCGATGGACATACCCCAGTGGATGCCGGGTTTATCGTAGTAAGAATATAAGGTACCTTCTTTTTCAAATCCTTCCAGTCCGCCAAAAGGTTTCAGTTCTTCCTCCCGTTCATCCAGGATCTCGTTGGGCACTTTTCTGAACCCTTCCAGTGTTTTTTCTTTTACCACTTCTGTGCGGCCTTCATAACTATTGTGCGTCTGAGTCTGGGCAACCTTGTAGGTTTCATTTGTCTTTTCAAAAGAAACATCGGCAGCGCTCCAGTCAAAACTGGTACCGTTAAAGCTTGCCAGTGGAAATACATTCTTACCGGCTCCTACAACGGCCCTGCCTATAAACCCGGGGGTATTCTCCGCCTTGGCGCTTTGCCGGCCATACCCGACTGCTACGGCAATTACTTCATTGGGTGTACCAGGCACCACGAGTATGGGAAGCGTTACTTCCCTTCCACCTGCTTTCAGTTTGATCACATCCCTGTCGGGGTGTACTTCAAACTTATCGGCCTGGCGACGGTCGTTGAGGTCAACTCCATAATTATCTTTCAGAAATTTGGGAGAAACGATGGCGTAGTTGTCCCAGTCCGCCCTGGTAATGGGATCCGGAAATTCCAGCAGCCAGGGGTTGTTGGATTGTTGTCCGGCGCCCATGGCTACATTCTGGTAGAGCACCAGTTCCATGGCACCGCCTTTCTTGGCTGAGCCAATGGCAGCAGCGGCCTCTGCTGTCTTTGCTGCGTTAAAGGCAAGTGCAGTAGCGGCTGCGGGGGCAGCTGGTTCCACCACACCTTCCTGCAATGCTTTTTCGTATGCCTCTACACCCCCCAGTTTACTCGTCCAATATTGTTTGAAATAAGCTTCGTATGTACTACTGCTTCCGCTCCACTTTAACAGGGAATCTTCAAAAGGTCTTGTTTTGAACAGTGGCGCAATGGTGGGCTGCATCATCGAAAAATAACCAGCCTTGGGTTCTGCATCTCCCCAGCTTTCCAGGAAGTGGGGCGCGGGGATCACGTATTTGCACAACTCGGAGGTTTCATCCAACCGGTCATTAAAAGAAACCGACAGTTTCAATTTGCCCAGCGCCGCCTTGAATTTATCAGCGTCCGGGTAGGTATACATCGGGTTCACCCCATACAATAAAAGTCCACCCACTTTGCCACCTTCCATGTCCGATACCAGGCTAACCAAATCGGCATCAATACCCTGCCTGGTTTGGAGCGGAGCTGACCAGTCGATGGTAGCGCCATTTGCACCGATGGCTTCGTTGATGGCGTTTACGATCACCTGGACATGCGGATTATTGCTGCCGCTCACCACCAGTGCATTGCCCTTGTTGGCAAGCAGGTCTTTGGCGGCCTTGCTGATCCCTTCTTTTAGCTTGGGACTCAAAGAGGGTGCCGTAACCGATCCACCCAATTCTGCAAGGAGGGCAACAGCAACAGCACCGGCCTCGGAAGGACGATGTGTGTACCGGTCATCGGCATTGGCGCCTGTAAGCGACAGCATGCTTTCAAACTGGTAATGTTTGCTCATTTCCGGGTTCTTCTCATCGATCTTTCTGCCCTGAGCATACTGGCGGGCATATTCAATATGTGAAAGCCAGGTACCGAGGAAATCGGCTCCGAGGCTCACAATTACTTTGGCACGTTCAAAATGATAGGAAGGAATGGCTTTTTTGCCATAGCTCGCTTCATTGGCGAGCAGCAGACCACTGTAGGAGTCTGCATCATACTGTATATGTTTGCTACCCGGGTTTTTTGCCAGGAATTCGCCGATCAGCTGCCTGGTAGTGGGAGAAGTGATGGTACTGGTCAGCAACACAAGAGGAGCTCCGCCCAATTCACTCATAGCGGTAGCCACCAGTTTATCAAACGCCTCGAACGTACTTACCTCTTCCGGAACGCCATTGAGCATTTGCACGGGGAAACGGAGCCGGGCCGTATCATACAGGTCCAGGACCGAAGCCTGCACCCGGGCGGAAGTACCGCCCCTGGTGATGGAGGAAAGTTCGTTGCCTTCAATCTTGATGGGGCGGCCATCTCTTACCTTGGCCACTATCGATACCGCATCCCCTCCTGAAATATACGTGCTGGCATAATAGTTTGCCACACCGGGCGCTATTTCTTCGGGTTTATTGACGTAGGGAATAACCTTTTTAACGGGTATTTCGCAGCTGGCAGCGAGCGTGGCGGCGGCGGTGCTGAAACCCAGGTACTTCAGAAAATCTCTCCTGGGGGTTTTTGCATCCAGCAGACCTTTTCCATCAAGCCCTTCCAACGGCAACTCTTCACGGAATTCATGTTGAGTGGATTGTTGAAACCCTTCACTATCGTTGCGCTCACCAAAACTTTGCCAGTACTTTTTTTTCATACCCAAACCCCGGAAGGGGCTTTTATAAATTTGCAGGATCTGCTCAGTATTGATCCTGGAAATTGTTGGTTAATTAATTATTGTATGTCCAAAATTTATGTATCGCTATGATGCAGCCCGGGAACGGGGATCATCAATAATGACATTTCTGGCATTCTGTGCCGCCGATCTTTTCAACCGTCACGCTGTCCATTTTGCCCGATTTCAAATCGTTGTGGAATTTTTCATAAATACTGTAAAATTTATTCCCGGCACCGGTTGAGTCAGGAAAATCAACCTTTGTCGTGCGATGACAATTGATACACCAGCCCATGCTCAATTCTGCAAACTGTTTTACTTCATTCATTTCCTGGATAGGGCCGTGGCAGGTTTGACACTGTACCTTTCCGGCACGAATATGCTGCGCGTGGCTGAAAAACACATGATCCGGGAGATTGTGGATCTTTATCCACTCAATGGGTTTGCCCGGTTCGGTGTACTTGCCCGCTTTAGGATCATAACCGGTATAGCTATAGAGTTTTTGAATTTCACCGGTTCCATCCACCTCCTGTCCATCTTCGCGGTATAGTTTTTCACCCTTATATTCATTGATGGCCGCGTGGCAGTTCATACAAACATTGAGCGGTGGAACCGCTGCGTGTTTGCTTTCCCAGGCATTGCCATGACAATACAAACAACTGATCTGGTTGGTGCCGGCATGTACTTTATGCGAATAAAAAATGGGTTGTTCGGGCTGGTAATTCTTCATCCTGCCCAAACCGATGGCGCCCTGCACCACATAATAACCACCGATCACAAAAAGGATCAGCGTCAACAGTGTGATATAGGCTTTATTTCTGTAGAAGGGGATGGGCTCATGTGCGGGGATGCCCTCTTTATCGTCCGATAATTTTTTGAGGTTGCTGTTTACCTGCAACAATACCAGCATGATCACCGCCATAATGAGCGTGAGGATGCCGTAAAGTAATGTATTATCGCTTTGTGTTTGTCCTTCGGGACTGGCGGGGCCGGTGGTAGGTGTGGCCTCCGCATAGGAATTTACATATTTGAGGATGGCATCAATCTCTGCATCCGACAGGTTCGGGAAGAGATTCATAGGGGTTTTATTGTACTGCACGAACAAGTCGTTAAAATACTTGTTGCCCGAAGCCAGCACCGATCCGTTATTCTTGATCCATTGATGGAGCAATTTTGTGTCGGGAACCCTGTCTGTAACGCCTTTCAGTGCAGGCCCGGTGACCACTTTAATAGGATGGTGACACGAGGCGCAATTGGCCTGGAACAAGGCCTTCCCATCCTGTGCCCGCAAATCATTGCTAACCAAAACCAGTGTAAAGAAAAGGATACCTGAGAAAAATGTTTTTGCAATTAGTCTATATGGATGGTGCATACATACAAGCTGTTGTATAAATGTGAAAAATCTCCTCGGTCGGCTGCAAAAATAAGTCAGGATTTTAACAAAATATCAACATGCAGAAAATTTTTTTTCCCTTGCCCGGCCTGCATTTCAGCGCATTGCACAAAGTTTCGAATTTGCTGTGTCATATTTTTGTCAACGAATTTCTTCGCAGCTGTCGCTGATGTATGCGATTGTATTTTGCGATCTTTTTTTGCATCAATTTTACAGGTATTTTGCAGGCGTACATAAAAACCATGACAAACGTTCTGCAGAGAAACCCGAACATCATGCACAAATCCGCTTCAACAGCCAGGCTTGCCATTTTTGCTTCCGGGAAAGGCAGCAATGCGCAACGAATCATCGATCATTTCCGACATCACCCAACCATCAGCATTGCACTGGTTGTGTGTAACAAACCCGGGGCGGGGGTACTCGACATTGCGGCCAGGGAAGGCATTCCCACCCTTCTCATAGAAAAAGAAAAATTTTTTCGCGGCAATGGCTATGTGGAAGAACTAAAAGATCGCAGTATTGATTTTATCGTGCTTGCGGGATTTTTATGGAAGGTCCCGGTTAGCCTGATCAGGGCCTATCCCCGCAGGATCATCAATATCCACCCTGCGCTGCTGCCCCGGTTTGGCGGCAGGGGGATGTATGGCAGCCGGGTTCATGAAGCGGTTATAGCTGCGGGAGAGAAAGAAAGCGGCATCACCGTTCATTATGTAGATGAATTGTATGATCATGGCGACATCATTTTCCAGGCCAGCTGTCCCATATCCGAACAGGAAACCCCGGCCTCGCTGGCAGAAAAAGTGCATGCATTGGAACACACACACTTCCCTGCCGTGATTGAATCGTGGATCCGGATGCAAAAAAAAGTTAAAACATCAGGATAGAATTTTTTGTCGCATTTTTGATAGTAATATCACGATATAAACCGTTGCCATTGCGCCGACTGCCTGCTGTTATTCCGGGGTTTGTTTTTTTGTGTTTCCTGATGTTTTACGGGCAGAACGCCTCCGGGCAGATCACGATCAGGGGCACTGTTTATAATATGTACCGCACCAAACCCCTGGAAGCAGTCAGCGTCGTCAGTACGTCGGGCAGGGGTACTACCACGGACTCCAACGGCAACTATCTCCTGATGGTGAGTCCCGATGATTCCATTTCGTTTTCCTACCTCGGCCGAACCACTATTAAATACCCGGTAAGCGGCATCAATGCGGCCGTCGGGTTCGACATCGCCCTGCACGTGAACCCAACGGAACTGAAAGAAGTGCGGGTGGCTCCCGCCGACTATCACTTGGATTCACTTCACAACAGAGAAGAGTATGCGAAAGTATTTAATTTCAAAAAGCCGGGGCTAACCCTCACAAGTCCTTCCTCGGGTTCGGGAGTGGGGCTGGACCTGGACGCGCTCATCAACATGTTTCGGTTCGACCGGAACCGGCGCATGCTGGCCTTCCAGCGCAGGCTGATCGAGGAGGAACAGGATAAGTTCATCGATCATCGTTTTACCAGGGGGCTGGTCAAACGGATTACTCGCCTGGATGGAGACGCATTGGACACATTCATGGTAAGATTCAGACCCTCCTATGAGTTTACCAGGGCAGCCACCGACTACGACTTCCAGGAATACATCAAACTGGCCAGCATCCAGTTCAGGCAGGGAAAAAAGAAACCGGGCGAAATGCGAAAACCCAAACAATAACATACGTTTTGCCGGGGTATGTTGCTGTGTCAATCTTTTATTTAAAATCTTTTCACTTCAATACCGCTGTCATCAATAAACGCTATAGCCAGCTCCACCCGGTTTTTTTATTATCTTTCAATTTCTTTTAAAAAAGAAATATGAAATCCTTCCCGCTACGTTCTTTCGTCCTGCTCGGCTGCCTGTGGGCGTCTGCCGCCTACCCGCAGAACAAAACCCCCGCCTTTGTTAAAGACAGCCTGGACAAGTATGTTGAAAAAGCCATGAGCGACTGGCAGATTCCAGGTATGGCGGTGTGTATTGTCAAGGATGGAAATATCGTGCTGATGAAAGGGTATGGAGTTAAAAAACTTGGTGGAACAGACCCGGTGGATGAGAATACATTATTCATGATCGGCAGCAATTCCAAGCTTTTCACAGCCACCCTGCTCGCCACGCTGGACGCGGAAAAAAAACTATCACTCGATGACAGGGTTACCAAATGGATACCCGAATTCCGGCTCAACAACAAAGCAGCCGGTGAGCAGGCCATCATCCGCGACCTGCTTTGTCACCGTATCGGCTTTCAAACCTTCCAGGGAGATTTTACCTACTGGACCAGCAATCTTTCCCGGAATGAAGTGATCGAAAAAATGAGCCATATAAAAGCCGTGTACCCATTCCGGACCACCTGGGGTTATACCAATGCGGCTTTTCTGACCGCCGGCGAAATTATTCCAAAAGCCGCCGCCGTGCCCTGGGAAGAATTTGTCAAACAGCGGATCTTTGATCCGCTTGGCATGACCAGGACCATGGCGCTGAGCAAAGACCTCCCTGCTGCCGACAACAAAGCAGTGCCGCACACATTATCCGATTTCAAACTCGTTTCGATTCCCTATTGCCTGATCGACAACCTGGCCCCGGCCGGCAGCATCAGTTCATCGGTGAACGATATGAGCAAGTGGGTGATGATGCAGCTTGCCAATGGCAAATACGGCGACAAACAGGTAATCCCCTCCGCTGCCATTTCACAAACGAGGAAACCCCATTCCATCATCAGCAACGGGGGGCACCTGTTCAACGAGGGTCACTTCCTGCTGTACGGGTTAGGCGTAGAACTGGAGGAATATAGTGGAAAAGAGATTGTTTCGCATACGGGTGGTGTCAATGGTTTTGTGAGCAGTGTTACCATGGTTCCCGAAGAAAAACTGGGCATCATCATCCTCACCAATACCGATCAGAACGAACTGTATGAGGCTTTGAAATGGGAGATCCTGGATGCCTATCTCGGGCTGCCCTACCGCAACTACAGCGGCATCTACCTGTCCGGCTTCCAGAATTACCTTGCCCGTGAAAAAAAGAAGGACCAGCAACTGAAGGATTCCGTGGCGCTCCATCTGAAAACCACGTTGCCCCTGACTGCCTACACGGG
>DATJYH010000362.1:0-2570 GCA_035499675.1 Puia sp. | reverse complement strand
GGTTTCGAAGGAAGCACCCTGCAGGCGTTTGTAGAAATTGAGAAAATAATTCTGGTTTTGCCGGAGGTCGATATCACCCATGCTCAGGGCCCAGTTCTTCTTTTTGAACTGAAGAAATATCCTGTCGAAATCGCTGATCTGTGCCGTGGTGCCATCGGGCTGAATGGGAATATTATTGTCGGTAATGGCCGCCGATATTTCAATACTGTCGGCCAGGTAGCCGTTCAGTTGGAGATTCAGGTTAGAGGTCACCACCGCATCCTGGCTATTACCAAATGAAATGCCTCTTCCAAAACTTCCGTTGTAGGTGATGTTCCCGAAATTGAAAAAATTGTCGCTGCCCTGCCGGCCATTGTTGTTGTACACTGTGGGTTGAATCAGGAAATTGTTCGCGATGCTGTCGTAGTTAAGCCGCTTTACCGAAGCATTCAGCTTATAGGGGAAGACGCGATATGCCACATACACGCTGTCGAGATTAGGTTTTTGTTTCCAGGTAATTCTTGCGTTGACAAAGTCGATCGTATAAGCGCTGTCCGGAATACCTAATATGGAGAAAGTTTTAGGGATGACGCTCAGTGAATCAAAGAACATTGCGCCCGGCAGGACCGGTATGAATTTCCTGTGTAGGTTGGAGACAGGGTTTTTCAGCGTCGGGATCCTGGCATTTGTTACCGGACGTTGAGCCTTTGCTGCGAAAACAAAACCACAGGAAACCAACACAAGTATAAGCAGCTTTCCGGTCAATATTTAGCGGGTTTTTCTTAAAATGCTGAAAATTGGGATTTATTGTATCAAAATGGACAAAATCAGCCAGTTATAAGCTGCTGCGCGAACAGGAGAAGGTGATTTCGAAAAGAAACCGGAAAAAGGCCGCGGGAATGGGTTTTATTGATGGATTTCCGATAACAGATCCTCCAGGTCAAGTGGCTCCGTCACCATGTGAATTTGGCCATTGGGCTCATACTTCCATTGCTCCCTGGGCCGGTCCCAATAAAGCTCCACCCCGTTCTTATCCGGATCATCCAGGTACAGAGCTTCGGAGACCCCATGATCCGAAGCGCCTGTTAACGGGTATTTGGCGTCAATCAGGCGTTGTAAGGCGATGGCAAGGTCCTTCCTGGTGGGATATAAAATGGCCGTATGAAACAAACCGGCGGAATTGCGGGGTGCCGGGGCTGCATTTTTACTGTACCAGGTATTCAGACCAATGTGATGGTGATAGCCGCCTGCAGAAATGAAGACGGCGCTGTCGCCGTACCAGGTGGTTACCTGGAATCCCAACAGATCCCTGTAAAAGGTCAGGGACCGCTCAAGATCGGCGACTTTCAGGTGCACATGACCAATACGGGTCTGTGGAGGAATGGTATAGGACATAGATTAATCAGACTCCTACAAAATTAGCATTTGCGTACAACTCGGTTTTCAATTGTTTTACCCGTTCATCGTCCAGGTATTCATCAAAGCTGCTGAGCCTGTCGATCACACCATTTGGAGTTAGTTCAATGACACGGTTCGCAACTGTTTGCAGGAATGTATGGTCATGCGATGTGATCAGCACAATGCCCTTGAAGTTGATCATGCTTTCGTTAAACGCCTGGATGGACTCCAAATCGAGGTGGTTGGTGGGTTCATCCAGCAGCACTACGTTCGGATCCTGCAGCATCATCCGGCTGATCATACAACGCACTTTTTCTC
Source organism: Puia sp. (assembly GCA_035499675.1). GTDB lineage: Bacteria > Bacteroidota > Bacteroidia > Chitinophagales > Chitinophagaceae > Puia. Next base: position 875 of record DATJYH010000362.1, on the reverse strand, counting down.
CCCCGCTCAGCACACCTGTTTTTTTCAGGACCTCATCGCCGCTGAATAACATCTTACCCAGGAACCCGCGCAAAAACGGCTCATCCACGTCCGTTACATGCGGTGGAACATATTGGCGGAGCCAATCCATCAGGTTCAGGTCCTTGTCCAGGAAATACTGGCTGTTGTCATTGGGGAGATACGCCGTGGTTACCGTTGTACCCCATTCGTACTTCCCGGATGCGGCTGTAAGACCACCGGTGATGATCTCAAAAAAAGTTTTCAGTGCAAAATGATCCCGGCTCACCAGCGCAATCTTATCCCCCTTGTTCACGGTAAAGCTCACATCACGAAACAGGAGGCGTCCATCTTCCGCGGACATCGATAATTTTTCCACGTTGAGGATCTGGTTGCCTACCTCGCGTTGCTGTTTGAATATGATCCCCGGGTAGCGGCGGTTGGAAGGTTCGATCTCTTCAATGGTCAGTTTTTCCAATGCTTTTTTGCGGGAAGTGGCCTGTTTTGATTTGGACGCATTGGCTGAGAAGCGGGCGATGAATTCCAGCAACGCCTGGCGTTTTTCTTCTGTTTTTTTGTTTTTGTCGCTCAGCTGTCTTGCCATCAATTGGGAAGATTCGTACCAGAAGGTATAGTTGCCCGTAAATATTTTGATCTTCTGCCTGTCTACATCGGCCACATGTGTACAGACCCCGTCCAGGAAGTGACGGTCGTGTGATACCACGATGACGATGTTTTCGTAATCAGCCAGGAAGTTTTCCAGCCAGTTGATGGTTTCCACATCCAGGTCGTTGGTGGGCTCATCCAACAAAAGGATATCGGGATTGCCAAACAGCGCCTGGGCCAACAGCACCCGGACCTTCAGGGCTCCGGGCAAT
>DATJYH010000361.1:0-11948 GCA_035499675.1 Puia sp. | reverse complement strand
AGCGTAAAAACAGCCTTCTTGATTGTCCCAACGGGTCCGCCTTCATTGGGACCGTATCGCTGAACATCCAGTAGTGAGGAGTGCTCAAAAAGCGAGGTGTAAAATTTCATGGCCTCTTCGGCCTTTCCCTCAAACATGAGGAAGGTGGTGATTTTTTGCATATATGGTCTTTTAGGAGATGCGAATCGATCAACAAAATATGTGCCGTGCCGCCCTGGTCAAAAAAGAAATCCGCGCCATTGCCATCACCGGCCCGGCAACACTGATCTGTCGGTTCAAAATTAAGTCCGCCCTTCTAAGCTATGCAATGATCCTTTATTTGCCCGTGCCGGGATCAGCTGGATTGGTAGGTTACCACGATCGTATTGGTATCAAATGAACCGGTCCATGGAAAACCCATCCACAACCTTACAGCGCCAAATTGCTGTGCCATACCAATGAGCGCTGGGATGATCTTATAATCCCTGGCGCCTGAGGCGCCCGCCCCCGACAATACAATATGTGCAGTAGGCGCTGTAGCATTGATGTTCAAGGTAACCTGTACGATAAATACCTGGCCGCGTGGAAAGCTTCCAAACTTGGTGGAGTCCATATCATCAAGCCTTACCATGTTGTCTTCCGTAAAATCCAGGTGCAGGAAATTTGTGTAGGTACTCACGGGCTGGTTGAATGTTTCAAACTGGATGGTGGCCAGGCCGCTGCCTGCCGGGATATACATTACCGCCGAAAAAGTATACTGACCCACCCCGGCAAATTTTGAAAAATTACACTGGAGGCCACTAACGGAAGTCGCGTTGGCATTCCGGCTGACCTGCACAAAGTTTCCGCCGGTGGTTACCGGCGATGCAACGGTGGTTACACTTCCGGCTGGCCCATCTGTATTGACGGTACCCACCTGCTGCCCATGTGAAGGCGGTTGACCAATGGCTGCTGAATCAAAATTTGATTGGAAAAGTGTCTGCGAGCTGCAGCCTGCAAGCATGAGGATGGCGGGGATAAGAAACAAATAAAGATCTTTTGAAACCAGCCGCCAGCTTAATCGGGGTAATCTTGTCTTGTTCATAGAAAAAGTTGTGATGAAGAAATTGGTTGTTAATTTTTTTTTGGGGGGTAGCAGTAGGCGCGCCCTGATCAAATATTATGACACTACTTCACGTAGACAGAAGTGGCCCAACTGTAGCCGCCCGCCAGGGTTCCCGGGCCAGTTGACAGGCTGACCGGTACGCCGTTCTTCCAGTATACGGCCGCCCTGTCATAAGTCCCTGCGACGTATACATCATTGCCATATTCAAAAATGCCGTTGGCTACGTCGTAACCATTGCTACCGAGACGTGTCTGGGAACCATTTTTCCAGTACACAGGCCCATTGCCATTGCCGGCTACAAGAATGTCGGAACCGGAAACAAAAATAGCGTTGGCGGTAGCGCTGGAGCCATTGGGCAACCCATTAAAAACTCCGTTTTTCCAATAGCAGGCTGTATTGTTGGCAATTCCAGCCACGTACACATCGCTGCCGCTGACATAAAGTCCCTGCGCAAAGGAAATAATCCCGGTATCAGCCAGTTGGGTGATGACACCGTTTTTCCAAAATGCAGCCGTAATATATCTGTCCGTTCCCGCTACATACACATCGCCTGTTGACGACACGGCAATGCCGGTTGCATTTGCATATTGTCCCAGGCTATAGATGAAGAAAGTATTGGTGGGGGAAGGAGGATATGGCGGAGAAAGCGGAGTGAGGTTTACTTCCACACCATTCTTCCAATACACTGCACTGCCTACTCCATTACTCTTGAGTTCATAACCAGCGACGTATACATCGGCACCGCTTATAAAAATGCAGTTGGCGACCGCAGATTTGGTTGCATTGCTGTCTGACAATACTACCGGCTCGCCATTTTTCCAGTAAGTTGCCAGGCTCGTACCGTTCACCGCCTGTACACCGGCCACATATACATCTGTCCCGGAAACAAATATCGAATTGGCCAAACCATAGGTTGAAATTTTTTGAAGATTGGTTGTGTTGCCGTTTACCCACTGCAAAGCATTGCCATCACTGTAAGGACCAATGAAATTGGTGACAGACCCGCTCACATAAATCGAGGGCCCGCTTTGTGTATCCTTTTTGCAGGAAGCAAGGATCAAAATCGCCCATATGAATTTCACGCGTTTCATTTGCCGTAGTTTCGGGTGATCAGCGTTATGATAACGATCCGCCCAGCCGGACGCCACAGTTGTTATCATTCAAAGGTCCGCCTTTTTTCTAAAGTTTGCATCCCCTGTGTGTGGTATTCCATCCGGTGGCCGACCGCGTGCGCCGAAGCCGCCTTAGGCGGAGTAGGCGGATGGCCGTAGATAGTTGACGGTTGACAGACTTCTGTTCTGACAGGTCGTACCATTACAAATAAGCCGCGGATGCCACCCGAATCCTGTATCCCGCATCCCGACTCCATGCTCCCGACTATCGACTAAATTTTGCCATCCTCCTTCCCCGTCTTACCTTGTAGTATAATTCCCCGCTCCCCTGTAACAAACAGTACCTCTCCCACCTCAGCTTCAAAATTTATCTATTATGCGACCCAGGTTATTGTCGTTGTTTTTTTCTGCGATTCCGGCTTTCCTGTTTGCCCAGGTTAACAGTTATTGGAGCCCCGAACAATGCATGAAAATGAAGAACATCAGCAGTGTAAGGGTATCGCCCGACGGGAAAAAAGTGCTGTATGCGGTTCGCCGGGCCATGATGACGGGTGAACGAAGCGAATATATAAACCAGGTATTCCTTTGCAACATCGATGGCAGCAGTACGCTCCAGCTAACACAGGGGGACAAGAACAATGCCAACCCCAAATGGAGCCCGGATGGAAAATGGATCGCTTTTATAAGCAACCGGGACGGAAAAAACAACCTGTATGTCATTTCTCCGTCAGGTGGTGAAGCAGATAAGATCACCGATGTAAAAACAGGCGTGAACAACTACAACTGGAGCCCCGACGGGAATACGATTGCCTTTACCATGACCGATCCGGCGAGTGATGATGAAGAAAAGAAAAAGAATGAAAAAAACGACTGGTATTTTTATGATGAGGTGATCCTGCAAAACAGGCTCTATACCGTATCCCTGCACGAAACCGACAGCAGCGGGCGGAAAAAGACAAACAAACTTACCAGGGATAATCGAAATGTGATCTCCTTCAACTGGAGCCCGGATGGCAAATGGATCGCCTATGCGCATGGCAAATCCCCCATGGCCAACGACAATCAGTACGCCGATATTTCCATGGTAAACATCACCACGGGCGAGGTGAAAACCATTGCGAATACCCCTGCGGGTGAGAGCGATCCTTATTTCAGCCCGGATGGAAAATATATTGCCTATCTCTGCACGGAAAACCCTGTGGTGTGGCCCGGTAAAACTTTTGTAGATGTTGTGTCCGCCGGGGGCGGACCTGTAAAAAAACTGGCCGCCACGCCCAATGACCAACCCAATATATTGTCGTGGAGCAGCGATGGCAGCCAGGTTTTTGTAGCCGAAGCCAATCACACGCTCTTAAGTGTATACCAGCTCAGCGCAAACGGCGGGCAGGTAACGGAGTGGAACAAAGGTTGCACGGATCTGATCAGCGGACTTTCCATCAACAAAACAGACAGCTATATCGGTTTTGTTTTGCAAAACACAGATAAGCCAGGTGAGGCTTATGTCAGCACCCTGTCCGCCTTTTCACCGGTAAAGATTTCCAATATCAACACAGAGCTGGCTGGCAAGCCGATTCCCAAAACCGAACTCATTCGCTGGAAAAGTCCGGACGGAAAGGAAATTGAAGGATTGCTGACCTACCCATTAAACTACCAGGCCGGGAAAAAATATCCGCTGATCCTGAACCCACATGGCGGACCGGCCGGTGCATATGCCCAAAGCTTTATTGCCAGCAACCAAAACCTGTACCCGCTGGCATCCCTGGCTGAACAGGGCATTTTTATTCTGCGGCCCAATCCGCGTGGATCCAACGGCTATGGCGTTGCGTTCAGGGAGGCTAATGAGCGCGACTGGGGTGGAGCTGATTTCAAAGACCTGATGGCCGGGGTGGATTATGTAGTGAAAATGGGGGTGGCGGACCCTGATAAGCTTGGCGTCATGGGCTGGAGCTATGGTGGATTTATGAGCAGCTGGATCGTGGGACATACAGACCGCTTCAAGGCAGCCTCCATCGGTGCACCGGTGGTGGATCTTTCTTTCCAAAACCTGACCGACGACATCCCGGGCTTTCTCCCTTCATATATGAAATCGGACCCCTGGGCCGACTGGGCCGTGTACGACGAACACTCACCACTCCGGTTTGTCCAGTACGTGAAAACACCGGTGATGCTGCAGCATGGCGAAGCGGACGCCCGGGTTCCCATCAGCAATTCGCTGATGTTCTATCACGCGTTACAACGGAGAGGGGTACCCGTAAAACTGCTGGCCCTGCCCCGTCAGCCACATGGCCCCACCGAACCGAAAATGGTATTAAAAACTTCCCAGAGCAACCTGGATTGGTTTGAGTATTATTTGGTTGGGGGGAAGAAGGCTTTTTAGTTGACGGTGGACAGATGACAGTGGATAGAAACGATGGTCGATGATCGATGATCGTCTGCGTCCGCCGAATCCGCCTAAGGCGGAGTAGACAGATGGCCGGGTTTATGTCCAACGGACCCTGCCGTGTCCAAACTATTAAAGGTGCCACCCGTATCCCATATCACGCACCCCGACTATCGACTCCAGACTCCCGACTCCAACCGCATCCTGCCCCGCATGCAAACCAAACCTCCGCATATGGTAATTACTAAAATACTGCTTACTGCCCTGGTGCTCATGGTCGTCATCACCCTGGTTCAATGGTTTTTTATTGGCTATTTGTTTCATAAGTACCAGGCGCTCACGCCAGCCACCTGGCGCAAAGAAAGTTACCGGTCCTATGCCGTGAGTACCGTGCTGACTTTTTTTGCCTCTCTTTTGTTCGCCTAGATTTTTTCTATTTGGAAACTTCGTTGCGGAACCATGGGAACGGTCGACGGTATCAAATTCGGGCTTGTTTGCAGCCTTGCCTTTATCATCCCGTCAGCCATCGGCGATGCCATCTACGTTAACCTTTCCCCTAAAATGGTGGCCGGTAAGTGCCTGAGTTCCCTGGTAGAATATGGCTCGGCCGGAGCCATTGCCGCTTGGATGTTGTGAGAAGATGGCGTAGTTGACAGTGGACAGATGACAGACTTCTGTGCTGACAGGTCATACTATTACAAAAAAGCCGCGGATGCCACCCCAATCTCGTATCCCGCATCCCGTATCCGTACTTCCGACTCTAAACTCATTCCCGGTCTTCTTCCAAATCATCATGATCATCCCCACCCAGGCTATAATAGTTATTCTCCTCGTCCTCTTCCCCGATCTTTTCATCGGCATCGTCCAGTTCTGCTCCGGGTACGTCCAGGTCATCTCCCGGGTTTTCCTCGTTGTCGGCGGAAGCGCGCAGGGAGGAACCGTCATCCGGATCAATATCATCCAGTTTTTCCCCTTTAGCATACATGTCATCCTTTTCAGGATATTTGGGATAACCCGGCAGATCCGCTTTTTGCAGGTCAGCGCCAGGCGTTTGTTTTGATTTTTTTGCCATGACCGGAGGTTTACAGTTAAATGAAATATGTTTAAAGTTACGGATGCCCGGCCAGGTAAAACAATTCCCCAATGATCCTGGTTTAGCAGACGCCCTTATTTTTAGTCAACAAAACAATACCCGGAAAGAACCTGAGCATAATCATTTGCATTTTATTTAAATCTGTATATATATTTATAAATCGATTTCTTGCCGATTGCAACCGTTTATGACCTTCAAACCAACCAACGCCGTTCTTCCCCTGCTGTTCAGCTTTATGGCACTGTCCTGCCGTCACCAGCCCGAGGAACTCTCTGCCGGCCAGTATTTTGGTGTCAGGGACAGTGTAACACAAATGGCCGACCGCATTGCCCGGGATGTGTCCCGGCGCGGACCTGTGGCCTGGCTGAGCTACTTTGAGAACAGTCCCGATTTCTTCATGGCTTCGGAAGGCGTATTGGCCTTCCCCGATTATGATTCAGCAAAAAATGCGATCCAACAGACACTCGTGAAAAGTATGAGTAATATAAGATTGCAATGGAGCAATATCAAGGTTGACCCGCTCACGGAGCGACTGGCCGGCATGGGTGCGGGTTTTCATGAAGATATCACGTATTCCTCCGGCAAAAAAGTATCACAGGACGGATACTTTACCGCCATCGCTGAAAAATCTTACAAGGGATGGCTGTTGCGGAACGCGCACTGGTCGGTACCCGTTGCCGCCCGTTGATGTAAGCCCGCTGGTGGGTCTTTTATTTTTTTACAAGTCCCCTGGCCTGCAGTTCCGTCATCAGCATGTTGGTGTATTTCTTGCTTGCCTTCTCGATGGCCGGCGGGTTCACCACTTTTGACTGCATAGACATCAGCATCTGCCCGGTATTGACGTCGAAGAAATTACTTTCAATAAAATAGGTCTTTTCGGTAGTATAATAACCCGGATCGTATAACGGCACTGTATATGCGTAATAACCCGCGTAGCCATATCCATAGCCCGGGTAAGGCGTATACACGCCCCCGGTGGTACCCGGGTTATAGTGGGTCTCCGATTTTTCATCCACCAGCGCCACCATAAAAACGCCATCGCAACCCAGCTTCTGAATGCTATTGATGACAGCTTCCTTTTCCGGCAGCTTATCCCGGGTCAGGATGGGGCCAAACGCATCGATGCTTTTCACCACAGGGATCCCCTTTGCAGCAGCAGCGGCAGCCAGGTCGTTCTCCAGGTGGATCTGGGCCTCATAGTTCTGGGTCAACACGAAAATAAAAACCTTGTGCTCTCCCGGTTTTCGCTCAGCCACTTTTTCCTTGTTTACCCAGGTAGCCATGATGCGCATGGAAGAATTGCTGCAGGAAAAAAACAATGCGGAGATCAAAAGGACGGTGATAAAGTTTCTGCAAGTAGTCATGGCGGAGGTTTTAGACAACGAAGATGCGGAAAATCCCATACATCGCTCTTTTATACCGTTACATGCGGCCCTCCGTGCTGGTTCCCGAACTTTTTTGTATTTTACGGGGTCCATCAGACAAAAAAATTTCCCGGACCTTTCTATGTGCCACCCGGTTAGGGCCACGCCGGTACCGCGGCATCGTTTCCTGATCCTGCCTGCCGGTTGAGTCACTATATCGCCTATACGCCTGAAACATAGCCAGCAGGCCTTTTTGTTGCCCAGTTACTCGGGGAAAGCCAAAACCTGGTTGCCAGCGATGCATCGGAAAATAACCAGTTAACTGGCAAATGAGAGATGCCGTTTTATTAAGAATTCATTAACATTCCGGTTATAAACTTAAGAGGTCTTTGACGTTCTAACAGCATCAATAAATCCCCGTCATGATTAGACCGCTTTTAGTCGTTTTTTTTGTAATATCTGTCGCCAGCATTATTTCCTGTAATAAAGCCAACAACAGCAACCCGGAAACTTTGAAAACGTCGCTTTGGCCTCTTAAGTTTGGCAACAGTTGGGTATATGTGGACTCTACTTTTACTGATTCAAGCTTTACCGGTGCTTACCCTGATACCGCAGTTGTTCTTCACCAGACGCTGACCGACCAGAACGGTTATATCTATTTTGCCTTGTCAGATCCCTACGGCTGGTTCGGGACCGGTGAGTATATCTCCGTAGATCCTTCAAATACTGCTGTTTACGCATACGACAGCGCCAGTGCCTCTACCTATCTTTTTTTCCAGGAAGCCCAGGATGGAACCCTGATCGGACAGGGCAGCGATTTCACCAACCCTACCTGCCCCCTGCAGGAAAACCAGTATGGGTTTAGCACTACGACGATGGTCGGCGGCTACAATTGCTATAAAAACATTGAATACAATACCGACTGTCATGGTGTGGTGCAGGAAACCATTGTTACATACATGGCCCCCGGAGCCGGTGTGGTAAGGATAGAAGACTACCTGGCCGATTCCACCAATAACAATAACCAGTACCTGCAATATTCTCAAACCCTGGTATCAGCCAACATCAATTGATGTTCACTCACAGCCGGTCATGTAGCTACCTGCATCGGGTGTATCTCCAAAACGTGAATAAGATAACATATAAATAAAACAGCGGCTGGTGCCGCTGTTGTAGTTTAATGGTTATTGGTATATGACCAGAGCAAACCCTGCCATATTACCCCGCCAAACCAACCCCGTGAAATGACGCAGGCAACATCTATCTCCAGCAGTTCTCACTCCAGACAGTGCCAATTTTCAGTAAAAACCCATGATTGCAGCGGCATTTTTGTACTTTTTTATAGCACAATCATACCTGTATTTTACGACTGCTGTCAACCCGTCGTTATGCGAAAATCTTGATAATTTTGATTTTGTTGATTAACTTGATAGAAGGTAGTTTTGAATACCTTAAATCAACTGCGACAGTGCCTGTAAAAAGTTACCTCGACAAAGTAGAACTGACACATCCAAAGCTCCTGCATTCGGTGGTGGAGAACAGGCGTGTGTTTAACCTCGAAAACTGCGAACTGAACATCTATGAGAGTTACAAAGCCGTTTACAATGTCCCCCTGACATTTAATGACTTTGCCATCACCAGCATGGTACGTGGAAAAAAAATCATGCATATGGGTGAAAAACCGGCTTTTGATTATCTGCCGGGTGAGTCGATGGTGATTGCACCCAACGAGCCCATGATCATTGATTTCCCGGATGCCAGTCATGAAAACCCCACGCAGTGCATTGCGCTCACGGTGGACGCGGACTATATTGAAGACACCATTGATTACCTGAATAACTATTACAACGGTTATGATGATTCAAAGCACGACTGGAAACTGCAGTTCAACCAATATCACTTTTACAACAATGCCGATATCGCCGAACTCATGAGCAGGATCGTAAGGATCTCCAGCGGACCTAATCTTCAAAAAAACATTTTTGTGGATCTGAATTTGAAGGAATTGTTGATCCGGCTGATACAAAGCCAGTTCCTCAAACAGGTATTGATTGAAAACACTGACATCAGCAACCGCAGCCGTCAGCACTATGTGCTTAAATATATACAGGATCATCTTACTGAAAAGATAGCCGTGAACACGCTCAGTCGTAAGGCCTACCTCAGCCGCAATGTATTTTTCAAATGGTTCAGGGAACAATTCGGCATCTCGCCGCTGGAATATATCAACTCGGAACGCATCAAGATCGCCAAGCGTTTGCTGGCCGACCCGCGGAACAGCATCAAGGATGTGAGCCTGCAGTGTGGATTCAGCGACACCAATTATTTTGTAAGAATTTTTAAAAAAACGGAAGGGATCACACCCGGTAGCTATCAGTCCATTTGCAGGGAACAACCGGACTTTAACATGGATCCCTGAGTTCCACCTCCCTTTTTACGGATTTTATTCATCTCCCGCCTGGATTTGCGTGAACACGTAATGCCGGTCCGTGTAATCCTGCTATCAATTATTTTTTTCTCACCAGCGGAATCTGCAGGTTGGTGGGTCTGTTTTCCGGTTTGTTGAATGCGCGGCCATCTACATGTTTGCTGCCGTTGAACAGCATGTCGTCATAAATATAAATCAGATCATAGTCGATATAAGTTTCCGCTTCCTGCAAACCAAACAACGGAAATGCCCTGCCCTTTACATCCTGCATCACCTGTAGTTCCCATTTGTTCAAACCCTTCCCCGGAATTTTGTTGGCAGCATCTGCAAACCCCTGGTGCAGGGGGGTGATCTCGTATGCTTCATCGGCCACATAGTCCACGCTCTGGGCACCGGCTGCAATGGGATGTTCGCCCTGCCAGCGAAGATGGCCTTTAATGACGATTTTTACCAACGGTACTTTGCCGCCTGGATCCGCATAATTGATGATGCTGCATACAAAACCATCGCCCAATGAATAGTTGAAAACTCTGGACAAATAGAACGGCAATATATCACCCATAGCTGATTTATTGATGCTCGGTCTGAGTTCGGGTGTAATGCTCACCCACTCGCCGCCCTGTATGAATTGCCTGACCTGGTCAGATGTCATAGTACAAGGTATTTGAGTAAACAAAGTTGCTACCTTTATCCGGAAAAGAAACTTCCCGGACTTAATTTTCGTAGTACATTATTTTAGACCATGCCAGGATCCAGAAAAAATAAGGACTTCAATCCCAATCATTGCCCGGTTACGCATTGCCTGAACAGGATTGGTGGAAAATGGAAGATCATGATCATCTACGGCATCAGCAAAAACTGCAACCGGTTCAGCCTGCTCCTGAAGGCCATTCCGGATATCAGCAAACAAACCCTGGTCAACCAATTGCGGGAACTGGAAACGGATCAAATTGTTGAGCGGCTGGTCTGTAGGGAAGTCCCTCTTCGGGTGGAATACCGGGTCACCAGCTATGGGCAATCACTTATGCCTGTAATCGCCCTCATGCAGGAATGGGGCCTGAAAGATATGGCCAGGATTAAAAAAGACAAATGAATCACCGTATGCGCTGGCCGAACGGTTATTTCGGTTATGCATCTTTGTTTTGACTGATGCGCAGGGTCATACCAAAGGCCGGGTGAAACCCGAACTGCTGGTAGAAGGGAGTCAGGTTCTGCCCCGTATACAAACCCACCAGGCTGTTGTTGGGCGCATGGGTTTCCGTCCAGCCGATCAGCGCCTTCATCATGGCCGTTCCAACGCGCTTCCCCTGCCAGGCTGGGTCCACCATCACATCCTTTACATAGAAGAAACTGGCCCGGTCACCAAGCAGGAGCGCGCAACCCACTGTGTTTCCGCTGGCGGTATCTTCAGCCACTACGGAAAATACCGGAGCTCCCAGGATGGAATCAATCATGCCGGCATCGGAAGTAGTTGACCAGCCTACTGCAGTGATCAGTTTTCTGTATTCGGCGGGTGTCGGCCTCCTGTCGACGATCCGGATGTTTGGGGGGAGTTCAGGCGCGCTTTGCTGTCGGTGAGAAGCCGGGTGTCCAAACCGGATGCGGTGACCATCCGGGTCTTCCACCAGCATCTCCCGTACGCCCCATTCCATCGTGGTAGGCGGAGAAATGATCCTTGCTCCTTTTGCTTTGATGGCTGTATAAAGCTCGTCCACATCCTCTACAAAAATGGAAAGCCAGGTTCCCGGGTTCCCCTGACCCTTTTCACAAAAAAATATTTCTATGTGGTCCTTGCTGACCCCGCCAAAGTCCGGAGGGTCTCCCCAATCCCATTTCCTGTCAAATCCCAGCACTTCCGTATAGTATTGAAGACTGCGCAAAACGTCTGTGGAGTAAAGGATGGGAACGATATTTTTCCATTTCATGGTATTCCTGGTTGCAATTTTCCGGAATCATTCACCTGCTCTTATTGAAGTTATCAAAAAAACGGGAAAACCATTCATCCGTTCCAGGCAGTGCAGCATCGATCAGTGGGACCCTGCAAAACAAAGAAAGCAGCATGTCCTTCATGCTGCTTCTTTGTATCGCCCGCCCGAACCCGAATGTCTATCTTTCAAGTCTGATCTCTCCTACATCCGTTGTCTGGCCGTCGGTTACTGAAACATTGTCCTTCGCCGCATTTCTGTAGGGAGGCTTGGCTTCAACCACCAGTTTGTAGGTCCCCGGTTTGGCGCCTGCAATTTCAAAAGCACCATTGTGTACCTGTGATTTCAGGGTATCCGTACCGGAATCAGCCCATACGTTGATCCCCCCATCCACAGGAGTGACCATGCCTTTAACTGAACCGTCCCTGACTGTCACAAAACCGAATAACGCCGCGGCCATCAGAAAAGCAGCGGCCAACGCCCAAGATTTGTTTTTCATAACACACTATTTGAATGTTTACAAAACGATTCCTCTTGCTGCATACATCTATGCAGCTACCGG
>DATJYH010000360.1:0-3501 GCA_035499675.1 Puia sp. | reverse complement strand
CAAAAAAGAATTTGGCATTTTACCCAAAGAATTGTTAAGAATACACTAGAAGGGCGGATATTTTCCTTTGAAGCTATAAACATTTCTTTTCCGGATATTCAATCAATATGAATAGCTGTAAATTTGTATCAGAAAAAAAGCCCGTTTTTGGTCCAAGATCCAGGTCTGGTCCCTCCTGAAAATAATTGACAAAACTCACAAAAAGTCCAGCAGTGATTGCCTGGATTTTTTTTTTGCCCCTGCATGAACAGTTGCTATCCGATCGCGTAAAGCTTACCATGTTCACGGGAGCCTGTCTCTTCTTTCTTTCAGCTCCCTCCATGTGGTAATGATGATGCCTTCCTTTGCTATATATTGTTTTAAGGCGGGGTCAAGCATGGCCAGGAGGTCTCCCTGCCTCGTGGGTCCTGAGTCTGATATGTGTTCAAATACGGCGGTGGGATCGGTGCAATGCATGATCACCATAGTAACACCGGGCCTGAGTAATTTAAACGACTCAATGTATTGCTGCGTTTTGAATTTCCCCCAATTCCCGGGTGTGGGTTCTACTCCCTGGGGTAGTTTCCAGTCGTAGCTGAGGTTGTGCAAATCGTCGAGCACCGGCAACCCCGCTTTCCATAACATCTGCCCGATGCTTTTTGCCATTTGTTGTGTGGCGCCGCTGGATTTGAGCTGTGCACTGATCAGTGTATTGTGCCCTGCCGGGAACATCACCGGGATCTTATACTCGATGCCCAGTTTCACATAACGCTGGATGAAAGCGGGTGAGGCGAAGAGTGTTCCCATATGTGAGTCGAGATGCGTGGGCCGGAATTTCATCTGCAGTGCTTTTTCGATCTGTGCGCGCATTTCGCGTTCCACTTCATCCGGGCTCGCGTGCGCCACCACATCCCCTACATCCGGCCAGAGTGCGCCTTCAGGATCCGTCAGTCCTGGCACCGCCGGCTTGCCGCTAACGGGCGGCCAGCGATACTCCTTCCATTCCGAGGTCAGGGTGAGATGCAGTCCTGCATCAACACCCGGGTGTTGACGGAGGTAGTGCAGAAAACCCGGCACCCAGGGACAGGGCATCATCACGCTGGTAGATGATGCAATTCCTTTTTCCAAGGCCTGTTCTACGCCCTCGTTGGAATCAAACGACATGCCGGCATCATCCACATGCAGGATGATCACACGGGCTCCTTTGGGAAAGCCCAGCCTTTCTGCATACGTGGTATCCTCCTGGGCATGCACAACCGAAAACGAAAAACAAAGAAACACCCAGATCATCCGGGGTATACGTAGAAGCATGGTATTTATTTTAAGGTTGACTGATTCGTTCAAATTCACTCTTCAATTTACCGTACAAAACATCAAAGACAGAAAAATTCTTCCGGTACGCCCGATGGTTGTCATGATTGGGTGAATAGACTTTTTGTACGGCAATTATTTTTTTTGACGCTTCCAGGTTCTCGATGAGGCCGAGCGCATACATGCCGAGGATGGCGGCACCAATGGCCGATGCATCTGCATCGTTGGTCACACAAAGTTCCCGATCGAAAATATCCGCCAGCATTTGGGGCCACAAAGGTGCATGGATAAATCCGCCCGATACATAAATTCTCTCCGGGGTCCCGACTGCCTGGCCTAATATCCGGGCTACCTGGTAGAGCGAAAAACAAATGCCTTCCAGCACCGCACGCAAAAAATGCAGGGGCCCATGCGCAGGATGGATGCCAAAAAATACCGCACGTGCACGGGCATCCCATACCGGTGCGCGCTCGCCGAGCAGGTAGGGTAAAAACAGCAGGCCATCGCAGCCGGGCGGGATATCTGTCACTTCGTTTATGCATGACAGGAAGTCCGTGGATGGTCCGTCCCGTTTTGGCATAAACTGATCCGTAAACCATTTCACCGCCACCGTTCCGTTGTTGATGGCACCGCCGGATATATAAAGATTTTCTGAAAGAATATAGTTAAATATTCTTGCTTCCGGGTCCTCTACCGGCTGCCGGGAGGCCATTCGCACGGCCCCGCTGGTGCCAATGGTGATCGTCATGTCCTGTGCCGCGATGGCTGCCGTGCCCAGGTTGGCGAGGCATCCGTCGTTTGCTCCGATGACAAACGGAGTACCCTCCGCCAGCCGCAGGGGCAGACTGGATGCTTTGCCGGAATACAAGGCCATATACCCGGGTGGAACGGGTGTTGATAAATGCTGGTCCGTGATACCCGCAGTTTCCAACGATGCCTGGAACCACTGCAGGCTGTAGATGTCAAACAAGCCGGTGGCCGACGCCACGGAATAGTCGATGCAAAAAGTTCCGAATAAACGATGCCAGAGATATTCCTTGATGGAAATAAATTTATATGCCCGGGAAAACAACTCAGGGGATTCATTGCGCAGCCACATGATCTTGCACAAAGGCGACATGGGATGTATGGGTGTGCCTGTGTGCCGATAGATCAGCATTGCCTTGTCGGAGGTTCGCAAACCTGCTGCATACTGTTCGCTTCTTGAGTCAGCCCAGGTGATGAGACGTGTCAACGGGGTGGCCAGCCTGTCAACGACCATCAATCCATGCATGGCTGAACTGAGGCTCACAGCCTTCAACGGCATGGACGAAGGCATATCCTGCATCACCCGGTGTATGCAGTCGGTCACTGCATGCAGCAGTTGCTCCGGGTCCAGTTCGTGAGCGCCGGGGACTGGCACCATAACAGGATACGAAGCGTAGGCGGAGGATAGTACCCGGCCCTGGATGGAAAAAGCAATTGCCTTGGTGCCGGAAGTGCCGATATCTACGCCGATGAGGTATTCCATGAAATCCGGGTTCTGTAAATCTTCTCTCTGATTATTTATTGTGGTAGTTGTATAACAGGTATCCCCAGGCCGGAAGGGTCCATGTTTCGCCGGCTTTTATATGCTTTGCCTGGTGGGCAAATACATCAGTTGCCTCGCCATTGATCTGTAAGTCCCGGATGCTAAAAGTTTGCGGTGCTGCTGAAAAGTTGAGCACTACCAGCAATTTCCGTCCCTGCTTCTCCCTGAGATAGGCAAAAATTGCATCATCATGACCGGTAGACAAGCGGCGAAACGAAGCGTCAGCGGCCAGGGCCGGGGTGGACCGCCGAAGCAGGTTTAGTGTTGTATAGAAGGGAGCCAGGGTATATTTGCCCCACCGGATCGTATCCTTCACAAAAAATTTCAACCGGCGCCGGTTGGGTTCCTCCTGCCCGCTGTAAATAAGCGGTATGCTTTTCTCCATGGTAAAGGCCCATACCGCGAAGGTTTTATACCCTTCCCCGAATCTTTCAAACTCCGTCCCGTTCCAGCTGTTCTCATCGTGATTCGTGGTAAAGAACATCCGAAATGCGTCTTTCGGGTATATGCTGTCGTTATACCTGATCACTGAATCAAGCTGCCGCACCGTGGTTTTACCGGAATTAATGCCGTAGGCAACGTTCATGATGTTCCAGGGATAGGTTGCATCAAAACCGTCCTCATGCAGGCTGGGTTTATCT
>DATJYH010000359.1:0-4296 GCA_035499675.1 Puia sp. | reverse complement strand
AAACTACACGGAACATTTGCAAAACGCCCGGGCCTACCAGAAGGCGCTGGATGAGCAAATGAAAATAGGCCAGGCTGGAAAATAACCGCCGGCTGTTAACCCCTGTGCGAAAATGACTAAGGCTGAAAGAATCATACGGCGTTCTGCGCCCTTCAGGTACCTCGTTAACCGGAGCAGGAGAATCATACTCCCGGGCTTCCAGCGTGTGCCACTGTACGAGGTAACAAAATTTTTCGTGAACCAGGTGAGAAAAGTAGGACTGAACGACCGCGCCAGGTCCATCTCGTTCAGCTTTATCACCGCCATCCCGGCCGCTACCATTTTTATTTGTACCCTCATCCCCTATCTCCCCGTACATAAAAAAATAGCCCGGCAATTGCTGGCACTGACCAATGACCTCACCCCCAACCGAAATACCTACGTGATGGTCAGCAATTTCCTGAATGACTTTTTGGAAAAACCCCGGACGGGCCTTCTTTCCTTCGGGTTTCTGCTCACCCTCTTCTATGCCTCCAATGCCATGATTGGCATCATGCGTTCATTCAACAAATCGCTCATCTATGATGAGAAACGAAATATTTTCCAGACGCGCTGGATGGCCATCAAACTCACGGTACTGGTGCTCTTCCTCGTGATCGGTGCGGTGGCCATCATGGTTACCCAAAATGAATTGGTCAGAACGGTATTCCATGTGAACAACCGTACGGGCAAATGGCTGTTCAGGACCCTGCGCTGGGTGGTGATTATTCCCCTGTTCTATTACTCCATCGCTTTTATTTACAAATATGGGCCTTCGGTAAAAAAACGATGGAAGCTGACGTCGCCCGGTACCCTGCTGGCAACCTTTCTGCTCATACTCACCACCCTGGTATTCTCTTACTGGGTAAATAATTTTGCCGCTTACAACAAGATCTACGGCTCCATTGGCACCATTCTCATCCTACTGGTGCTGGTATATTTTAACTCGCTTGTGTTGCTGGTGGGATATGAATTAAATGTGAGCATCCATCACTTAAAGACGATTGCGGAAGAACGGGAGGAGGAAGAAGAAGAGAAGATTGTCCACAGGAAATAATTTCCACTTCACCATTCGAAAAAAATTATGGCCGGTCTTGGAAAAGCATCCGTTTATCTCCCGCATTTAACCTAATTTTTGATATAAAATTTTTTTTATGAAAAAACCAGGCATCCTCGCGTTGACCGCCGTGGCATACGGCTTGTTTTCTTTTTGTTCCGTTCCCGTCCACTATCTCCCTATTGGAGCTCCCATCCCTAAGACCAACGTAAAACTAAAAGATGTTTCCGGGAAAGATGTAACACTCAACGATGCCCGCCGCGAAAACGGTTTGCTGGTCATGTTCAGTTGCAACACCTGTCCTTATGTGATCAGGAACCAGTCGCGCACTAAAGAGATCTGTCAATATGCTGCCGGCAAAAACATCGGCGTCATCCTGCTCAATGCCAATGAAGGCGATCGCGATAACGGCAATTCATTCGCAAACATGCAGGCTTATGCCAGTCAGCAAAGCTACCACTGGTACTACGCCCTGGACAAGGGCGAACTGGCCGATGCCTTTGGAGCCAGCCGCACACCGGAATGTTTTTTGTTTGACAAGAGCGGGAAACTGGTATATCATGGCGCCATCGACGACAACCCTGGCAGTGAGGGCGGTGTAAAGAGACAGCACCTGAAGGAAGCCATTAATGAAACGCTGGCGGGAAAAGAGGTATCGGTAAAAGAAACCCGCTCGGTAGGTTGCTCCATCAACCGATCCTGATTTAAAGAGCCAACATGGCGCGGGTCGTTTCTTCAAACAAAGCTGCCGTGAGCGACTGCTCAAAAAAACGGCGATAACCTGTTTTGTTATTCACGAACAAGGTGGAGGGAATAGCGCCCGACCAGCCCTTGTCTATCTTCGGACAAAAATAATCGGCGTTGGATTCATTCAGCCAGGCCAGCCCGGCCGTAAAATTTTTCTTCCGCGCAAAATCCGCAATCTTCGAGGGGTAGTCCTCCGGCAGATCCAGGCTCACGAGCAACAGTTCCGGCCGAAGGTCCCGGTATTTTTCGGTGATGCTTTGGAAATAAGGTATCTCGGCCACACAGGGCGCACAGAAAGTGGCCCAGAAGCTGACTATCAATGGATGGTCACAGGAATGTATATACGCTTCCAGCTCGGTGACCTTCATCTTCCTGACCGCCTGCGGAAATACCGCCATCGCCAGCATGGTCATACAGCCAATCAGTATAATATTTTTCAGCATTTCCTATACATTGAAAATTGAATGGATATCGCGGCGCTGATCATGATTCCTGGTCGCGCCGGGTCCACTGCTGCATGAGTTCCTCAAATCGTGCAGCCTGCAGTTTCTGCTGATCATAATGCCCCGCCCCCCATTTTTGCCGGAATGCTTCATATAAGGAAACGGCGCAGGCCACCGAAATGTTCAATGAGCGGATCATACCAGCCTGGGGAATAATGAAATTGCCATCGGCCAGTTCCCGTATTTCAGCACTCACCCCTTCATGTTCATTTCCGAATACCAGCGCAATGCGACCCGTCAGATCCGTGTCGTATAAAGAAACCGCATCCGCGCCAAGATGAGTGGTCAGTATCCTGTCATATTTTTCCCTCAATGTTTTGAAGCAGGCAACAGCATCCGAAAACTGGTGGATGCTGAGCCATTTGTTTGCGCTGCTGCTGCTCCTGGCGCCCCATTTCTTATGTCGCGGTATCCTCGTATTCAACACATAAACGTCCTGTATGCCCACTGCATCGCAGGTGCGCATCACTGCAGAAATATTATGCGGATCAAATACATTCTCCAGCACCACGCTGATATCATCCTGGCGTTTGCCAAGCACCTGTAAAAACCTTTCGTTTCTTTCGGGAGTCATATCCATTGATGGAAAACGAAAATATAAAGATTCTGCCGAACAGCGGCTGTGGCGCCAACTACCGGATGAGCACGGTAGTCCCCTTCTGGAAAAATCTTTTGCCGCTGTCGCCATCCGTGTACTGAAGCATCCATACAAATACACCTGTATCCTGTGGCACGCCGTTGATGGTCCCATCCCATTTTTTTGTCCAGTCCCTGGTTTCAAATACCAGTTGTCCATAACGGTTATATACCCGGAACAGGAGATCGACGGCCTTATAGGCATTTAACGGGTACAGGTAGTCGTTTTTCCCGTCCCCATTGGGGGTGAAAGCATTGGGCACGGTGATATAGCAGCTTTGCAATTTGGTAATGACCTTTACGGCGGTGTCGTAGCAACCAATATTATTCTCCACCACGAGCGTGACCGTATAGTTTTTTTCCGTGCTGGTATTGGGGAAAAGATGGGGAAGCGGGCTGGTCTGGGAACTGTTGCTGCCGTCGCCAAAGTCCCAGTTCCAATTGATGATATTGCCCGTGCTGCTGTCGGTAAAGCTAACCTGGTCCTTGGGACAAACCACATCCGGCGCCTGGAAGGCCGCATGGAGGGCGTTGCCGAGCATCACGACCGCATTGAGCGTATCACTGCACACCCCATTGGAGACAATATGCTGCACCTGTTTTTGACCAAACACCGTGTAGACCTTCGTCACATCTTCGAGTCCACTGTGCGTCTGATCATCAAAATTCCATAACCATTGGTTCACCCCATTGGCGGGAGTATACGAAAAAACAACGGTGTCCGCCAGGCATCCATACTGCAGCTGCGCGGTGAATTGCGCGGAAACCGTATCACTGGCTGCAAAATCCAGGAAGGAAAGGGCAGGTGTTTGCTGACCGCACTGATCGATCAGCGTATTGCCGTCACTTCCCGTCACCAGGGTAATGCGGTAAGTCCCTCCCACTACCACCGGGGCCGACAGACTGACGTATACAACACTGCTCAGTCCGTTGACGCAATTGCCGGAAGCGCTGGCCACAGTTGTCCCGGCGGGACCGGTTACCTTGAAATCGCTTCCATCTGCAGCGATCGAACTGCAAAGCATGGGTTTTTTGAATACCAGTTGCAACACATTGGGGGCACAGGCCACCGGTGTGATGCTGTCCATGGGAGTGGGTTGCACCGGCGTGATCACAAAAGGCACGGTAGCGCCAACCGCGAGCGGCGTACCGCAGTTGTCCAGCAGGGTATTGCCATCGGTCCCTACCTGCGACTGGATACTGTAATTCCCCGGCGGTAACGGATTCTTTAATGTAAATACCACGGTATCCATATCAAACCCGCCGCTGCAGTTGGCCGAAGCAGATTGAATGATGCCCGGCACACCCGGCACCAGGAAGTCGGAACCGTCCGGT
>DATJYH010000358.1:0-3728 GCA_035499675.1 Puia sp. | reverse complement strand
TTCCAGGTACAGCGGATAGCCTACAGCCAGTACCCATTGCCCGATCTTGACATCATCCGAGTTGCCATAGAGCAGGAAGGGCAATCCCTTGGCATCAATCTTTACCACGGCCAGGTCGCTGCTGGGGTCTGCGCCAACCAGTTTGGCCTTGAAAGATTTTTTGTTGCTCAGTGTCACCGTTACTTCATCGGCGCCGTCAATCACGTGGTTATTGGTAACGATGTAACCGTCTTCACTGATGATGACCCCGGAACCGGAGGCCATTTCAGGAATGGAGCGGGAACGATCGCCAAAGAAGTCGTCCGGGTCTATTCCAAACAGATCGGAGAAGGGGTTCTTCTTGGGCAGGTTATTGCTGACATTGCGAACAGTCTTTGTTTTTATATGTACAGTGGCAGGAATGGCCGCGCTGGCTGCATCGGTGAAATCAACCGGTCCACCGCTCCCATTAAATTTTTCTCCATCGAAAAACTTGGCGTAGTTCGACGGTAGTTTGCTGGAGTCCTGCGAAAAATAATAGGTTTTGTTGGTCTTGAAATGATCATATCCCCACACAGTAGCGATTGCGGTTCCTGCGCTGAGGAGAACAATCGAAACGACTTGTTTAAGTTTCATGATACGTTTGAGTTTTTATCGTCTACAATCAGTTTAAGGCAGGTGCCGTTAAAGCAAAATAACAGCAATGCTCAAAATCTGTTCATCCGTCTGGCCAGTTTAACAAATTATTTACTAAGCCTTTCGTAGATGGACAGACCATCAAATTTACGAAAGAAAAAGAACTGCGCAAATAACCCGGTTCCTCACTGCCGGAGCAGGAAGGCCATGCTGTCTGCACCGTCTGCATAGTCCGTCAAACCCGGTTTTTGCGCCTGGCCGAAGGGGATAAAGCCCCGTCCCACGATGCATTGGATACCCTCATCGGCGGCAAGCTGCTTGTACAGCTGGCCGGGGTCATCATAAAACTGGTAGTGCAATACGCCGATGGCAGAAAAAGGCGATGGATCCTCCGTCAAAAGCACGGACCCGTTGGTCATATAAAATTTTTTGTTCAGGATCAACAGGGCAAGCCGGTAATCATAGTTGTTTTTATACTTGTGATGATCGGAGAGATAGTTGTATTTGGAAAAAGCATTCAGCAGTGGAGCAAAATCATACCCGTGGGGCACATGAATCTGGGTGATGTTCCGGCATCCCAGACCGAAATACTGGTAAACATCGTCTGCCAGCTTTTCCAGTTCTTCGCGGTTTTCACGGCCGGTCAGCAGGGCGACGGAAGTCCGGTTGTGGCGGATAATATGCGGGTATTTGCTGAAATAATATTCAAAATAGCGGGCTGAATTGTTGCTGCCGGTTGCAATGTACGCATCGCATCCCTTCAGGGTATCGGCGATGGACAGCAGGTTTCGCGCTTCAGGGTCCAATTTGAAAACCTGGTCAAACAGTTGCGTGATCAGTACCTGGTCCCGGGACGAAGGTTTGATGGTTTGCCGGTGCCCGCTGATAAATACCGACAGGAAATCGTGAAACCCCACCAGCGGTATATTGCCTGCCATTACGATGCCGAAGTTCAGTGGACGTTTGTTTTCCTGTGGCACTGCATATTTTTTTGTCCACGCTTCCAGTTTACTGCGATCAAGAAATTCAGCAGTGATCTGGCGGATGGCCAGTTCTGTAAATTCGGGCGTAAACCAATTGTTTTGTGCATAGGCCTTTTGTTGGGCCAGCATCCAGCCGGGTTCATCCGACAGCATGTATGCGCCCAGGTCAACCAATATATCGATACGTTGTTGTAAATTCATAAATCCATTTATATTTGGAGGACAAAATTACTTTTAATCATCCCTTAATTTCTCGAAAATGGCAATCAAAATAACCGAAGAATGTATTAATTGCGGCGCCTGCGAGCCGGAATGTCCTAATAATGCGATTTATGAAGGAGGGGTGGAATGGGCCATTTCCGATGGATCTACGGTAAAGGGATCCTATACCCTGATGGATGGGACCACGATCGATGCAGACAAGCGGAATGCGCCCATCAGTGTGGATACCTATTATATCGTTCCCAATAAATGCACCGAATGCCAGGGGTTTCATGAAGAGCCGCAGTGTGCTTCGGTATGCCCGGTTGATTGTTGCGTGCCCGACGAAATGTATAAGGAAACCGTGGAAGAATTACTGGCCAAGAAAGAAAGGCTTCATATCTAAGGACCACGAAGGAGAGAGGCCCCGGGTGCAAAGTCTGTGGATAAAATTAACAGTTTGTTTTTGACAATTCCTGGTCGTTTCTCTACCTTTCTACTGTCAACATTGTTTTTGCATGTAGCTTCGGCTACTGAGTATAGGCGGGTGATATTTCCCGTCATAAAGGGGTGAAGGAGATGATGCCTTCACCTTTCTTATTTTACCCCGCGGGTGTTCCTGAACCCCATCAATCATCGTAGTTTCCGGCGGTTGAAAGTCCCTGATCAGGCTGAAATCCGGGGCATTTTAACAATTTCTGTACAATAAAGCGAAATTCAATAAACTCAAATCCTTTTCGTTTATTTGTTGAAAATTCCGATGAATGAAACCAACCATTGCGTTTGTAACCGGTGGTTACTCCGGCGAAGCGGTGATATCCTATAAAAGCGCGGTCAACATTGAAAAAAATATCGATACCTCCCTGTACAATTATTATAAGATTGATGTCAGGCCCGATGGTTGGTTTCACGAACTCAGGGATGGAACAAAACTGCTGGTCGATAAAAGTGACTTCACGCTGAACATCGATGGTAAAAAGATACGTTTTGACGCCGTGCTGATCGGCATTCATGGAACACCGGGGGAGGATGGTAAACTGCAGGGATATTTTGACCTGCTGAAAATCCCATACAGCGGCTGCGATGGCACCACATCGGCGCTCACTTTCAACAAAAGATATACCGTGGCCGTAGCGGCTTTTAACGGCATCCGGGTAGCGCGTTCGGTTTTGTTGTCCCGGAATGGCCTGACAAGCCCGGATGAGGTCATATCCCGGCTTCGCTTCCCGGTATTCATCAAACCCAACAATGGGGGTTCCAGCATCGGCATGTCGAAAGTCAATTCCGCTTCGGAAGAACTGGGACCTGCCATCGAAAAGGCGTTTCGGGAAGACCGGCAGGTGCTGGTAGAGGAATTTATTACCGGCCGCGAGTTTACCATTGGTGTGTTTCGGTCCGGTAAGGAGATTATAACCCTCCCGTTTACCGAGATCAAGACCAAAAAGGAGTTTTTTGATTTCGAAGCCAAATACACACCCGGATTCACTGATGAAATCACCCCCGCCGTGGTGGACGAAGCCATTGCTGACAAGGTCAGGGCCGCGGCCAGGAAAGTATACCAGGTATTTAACTGTAGCGGGGTGATCCGGATCGATTTTATATACAATGAAATGGAGGGAGATGTGTTTATGCTGGAGATCAACACCATTCCGGGCCAGACCAATGAAAGCATCGTACCACAGCAGGTCAGGGCCATGGGGTGGACGCTGAAACAGTTTTATACGGCGCTGATAGATGAAGCGCTGTCAAAAAAAACTGCATAGAGGGAAACAGCCGGGTTCTTAGATTGATTTTTTATAAATAATAAATACACACAGTGTTTAAATTTCTCACCGGCAGGCCACTTTGGGTAAATGCGGTAGCCAGCATCGTACTCTTGTTCCTGATGTTATTTGTATTTCTTGGTTCGCTGGATCTTATAACCCGGCA